>CAMBAQ010000013.1 GCA_945863785.1 Chthoniobacter flavus | reverse complement strand
GGCAGAGAATTCCTCTAGAACGTCGAGTACATCGCGACCCCAGAGGAAGTTTTCCAAAGCGCCTTTTTCTTCGGGCTTGAGGAGATCGGCCAGAAAAGCACCGGAGCTGTCTTTTTCGGAAACGGCTTGAAGGAGTTGCTTGGAAGGTTCGGTGAGAATGTAGCTCGTGGTGAGGGCGGCGCGAAGGGACGCGGGGGTACCATCCGCTGTAGTCACTTGCTCCTCGCCGGTGAAGCCGAGGTTTTTCAAGACCAAGTCAACCAGTGGGGACGTGTTCGATGGGAATACGCCAAGGGAGTCGCCTACCTCGTATTTCAGGCCTGAGCCTGCGAGTGAAATTTCAAAATGACGTGTATCCTTGTTCGACCCTTCGCCCGTTAACTTTTGATTGACAGACAACACAGCCGGAAAGGGGTTCTTGCGAGAAAAGCCTGATTCCGATGAAGACATAAGTCGGGTAGTAAAAATAAGTATGGGCGATCGTGCAAGGCGTGATTCGCGTGTTTGAGAGGCGAAGAGAGGATGATTGACCACAGAGGACACAGAGGGCACAGAGGATGAGGGGGTTGCGTTCTTGAGGAGGAGGAGGTTTTTTCTCCAAAAAACGCTTTAGGCGGGGGGCTTGTGGAAAAAGCGGCTTATTTGCCTATACAAAAGCGGCTGAAGATCCCGCCGAGAATTTCTTCGGTGTCCGTGGCGCCGACGATGCGACCGAGGGAGTCGAGCGCGGCTCGGAGTTCCACGGCGCTGAGCTCTGGCGGGGCATTCGTGCTCACGAGTGCGGCGGCGGCCTGTAGGGATTCGAGGGTCGATTCGAGAAGGGTTTTGTGGCGGGCATTGATGGCGGCCAGCGAGTCGCCGGCGGCGAGTTGGCCGATGCCCGTGGCTTGGATCATTGCATCAACGAGGGCGGGGAGGCCCTCGCCGGTTTTTGAGGAAATGCCGCAGGCATGGGCAGGGATGGAAGCGGCGGGGCTGAGGAGGTCGATTTTGTTTGCGACGAGGATTTCCTTTTCGTGAAGGCTGGGGGAGGAGTCTGGCGAAGTCGCATCCACGATGTGGAGCACGAGGTCGGCGTTCTCGATGGCGCGGCCGGAGCGGGCGACTCCCTCGCGCTCGACGGGATCGGATGTTTCCCGTAAGCCCGCCGTATCAGTGAGACGGAAGAGGATGCCGCGCAGGCAGGCGGTCTCCTCAATCGTGTCGCGGGTCGTACCCGGTTGTTCATTCACGATGGCGCGTTCCATACCGAGGAGTCGGTTGAGAAGGCTGGATTTGCCAGCGTTCGGAAGCCCGGCAATCGCGACGCGAACACCTTCGCGGAGGATACGGCCATCGTCGGCGGTATCCAGAAGCTTCGACGTGCGCGCCATGGCGTTGGTGATTTTTTCAGTGAGCTGACGTCCGGTGGCGGGGTCAATCCCTTCCTCGGGAAAATCAATCCAAGCTTCAAGATGAACCACGATATCGAAGACATCGCCACGGAGAGCGAGAATCTCGTTGCCGAGTCGTCCCTCGAGTTGTTGGGAAGCGGCGCGGAGGGCGAGCGGGGTGCGGGCGCGAATGATGTCCATGATCGCCTCGGCGCGGGTGAGGTCGATTTTTCCGTTGATGAAGGCCCTTTGGGAAAATTCACCGGGTTCGGCGGCGCGGGCCCCAGCGCGAAGAGCGAGTTCCAGTGTGCGGGCTGAAAGAAGAATGCCGCCATGGCAGGAAATCTCAGCCATATCCTCCCCGGTGAAGCTAGCTGGGCCATTGAATGTCGTGAGGAGGACTTGGTCGAGGGTTTCCCCGTTTTCCTGAATCCGACCATAGATGGCCTTTCGAGGGGCTATCGAGGTTTGTGGATGGAAAGGTTCAAAAATCTGGCTCGCGATGGCGTGAGCATGCGATCCAGAGATCCTCACCATCGCGATCGCTCCCTCGCCAGGCGGTGTTGCCACGGCGGCAATGGTGTCCGAGTGCGACATGATCAGGCTTGGCTGGCGTGAGCGATGGCGCCCTCCTGATCGAGTGCGCGAAGGTCGGCAATGAAGCGGCGGTTCTGCTCCATCGTGCCAACGGAAACACGAATCCAATCGGGTAATTTGTAGCTGCGCATCGCGCGAACGATGATACCGCGACGGAGTAGGGCCTGGAAAACGGCATCTCCGTCGCCCACTTGGAGGAGGACAAAATTGGCCACGCTTGGGATAAAGTGGAGCCCCATCGCGGTGAATTCCGCTTGGAGATATTCGCGGCCCTCATTGGTGAGTTCGCGTGTGCGGCGCATGTGGGTTTCATCCCCCAATCCAGCAAGGGCGCCAGCCTGAGCGATGCCATTGGCATTGAAAGGTTGGCGGGTTTTTTGGAGGACCTCAGCGATTTTTGTAGGGGCGATTCCGTAGCCGATACGGAGATTGGCCAAGCCTTGGATCTTTGAAAAAGTGCGCATCACAACCACGTTTCGGCCTTCGCGCACATAGCGGAGGACGTCCGGAGCATGATCGAGAAACTCAAAGTAGGCCTCGTCGAAGATCACCAGCACATGATCGGGAACGCTCGCCATGAATCGGTCGATGGCTTCTTGCGTGACCATTGTTCCTGTCGGGTTGTTCGGATTCGCAATAAAAAGCTGACGAGTTTTCGGTGTGATTGCAGCCAGCATGGCGTCGAGATCGTGGGTGTATCCGGGGTCAGCGACTTCTATGGTCGTGGCGCCGAAAAGTTGCGCCATGAGCGAGTAAACAGCGAAAGCATGTTTCGCGGTGATCACCTCGTCGCCGGGTTCAAGAAATGCATGGCCGATGAATTCGATAATTTCGTTCGAGCCATTTCCGAGGATGATATTTTCCCGATTGACGCCGAGTCTTTGCGCGATGGCATTGCGGAGGGCCCAAGCGCCCCCATCGGGATAAAAATGCGAACGTTGGAGCATGGCTATCATCGCTTCCAGCGCAACGGGGGATGGGCCGAGCGGGTTTTCATTCGATGCGAGTTTGATGATCGCCGATGGGTCCAGCCCCATTTCGCGGGCGAGTTCTTCCACCGGTTTGCCTGGTTCGTAGGCCGTGAGATTAAGGATGTGCTGATGAGCGGTGTTCCACATGAGAGATATATAAAATGGGTTCGTGTTTTTCTTTCCGTGACGGATCGAGTGATCTTCTGAACTAACCTAGACTTATCCTTGGTGAAATCGCAATGCGAGGGTTTGAGGGGCCTTCAGATTGATCACGCAGCGGTGGGGTTAATTAAATCTGGCCGGCGTTGACGCGTCGTCGCCAGGGCTGTTTCCTTGCGCCATTCCGCAATCGCTTTGTGGTTTCCCGAGAGAAGGACGTCGGGGACCTTCCATCCTTTGTATTCCGAAGGACGCGTGTAGTGGGGGTGATCCAAAATCCCTTCGGCGAACGAATCCTGCTCGGCGGATTGATCGTCCCCCAAGACGCCTGGGATGAGGCGGACGACGGCATCCGTGATCACCAAGGCGGGGAGCACGCCGCTCGTTAAAACGTAGTCGCCGATGGAAATCTCATCGTCTATCAGATGGTCTGCAACCCTTTGGTCGATGCCTTCGTAGTGTCCGCAAAGAAATATGAGGTCGGGCTCGTGAGCGAGTTCCCGCGCAATTTGATCAGAAAAACGTCGCCCCTGCGGAGACATGAGTATGACTTTGGAAGCAGGGCTTCGCATCTCGGAGAGGGCTTGATCGATCGGTTCGATCTTCATTACCATGCCTGGTCCGCCGCCATAGGGTGCGTCGTCGACGGTGCGGTGGCGGTCGTTTGTCCACCGCCGCAAGTCCACGGCTTCCAGCGTGGCGCGGTTTTTTTCACACGCCCGCTTGAGGATGCTTTCATTGAAAACACTGCGGCAAACGTCGGGGAAGATTGTTAAGATTTGAATTTTCACAGGCCTTCAGGAAGATTGCCTTTTAGAGCGTCCATGAAAACGCTTTAATTTGCCAAGTGCCCAAGCCCAAATCCAGTCCGTCGCATCGCAAGTCCAAGCCTGCCGCTCAGCCTAGGCACCGACTGCGTCGCAGGTTCGTCGTTTCCCTCATTAAGATCGGCATTGTGACAACCTTTTTCTGGTCGCTCATTGGCGCGGCTTACTATGCTTGGGCGACGCGCTTTGATCTAAAAACCATCCACGAGATGAACGAACGCTCGGTCATTTTCGACCATGAGGGCAAATATTACTCCCGCCTCGCTGGAGAGAATCGTGAAGTGGTCCCTTTTGACAAGGTCTCCAACTATTTTATCAACGCCTTGATCAGTCGCGAGGATACGCGCTTTTACCAGCACCATGGCGTTGATCCGATCGGTGTCGCTCGCGCGATTTTTCGAAATCTTTTCATGGGTGGTTTTCGCGAGGGAGCCAGCACGATCACCCAGCAACTTGCTCGCAATAGCTTTCCGCTCGGAGGCAAAAATCTCCACCGCAAACTCATTGAAGCCGCCTTGGCTTTCCGCATTGAGACCGAGTTGAGTAAGGAGGAAATTTTAGAAGGGTACTTGAATCGGATTTATTTTGGTTCAGGAACCTATGGAATTGAGGCTGCCAGTCAGACTTATTTCGGTAAGCCCGCATCGAAGTTGAATCTGCAGGAGTCGGCGGCTCTGGCTGGCCTCATTCGTAGTCCGAATCGCTTCTCACCGTTGAACAATCCGGAGGGATGTATTCGCGAGCGCAACACCGTTCTCGGTCGCATGCTTCAACTCGGTCTTGTGACCAACTTGGAATATGAGGACGCCTTAGCCAGTCCGCTTGTGGCTATGCCTCTCACGAAAACTTCGCCGGAACAGAATTGGGCGATGGATGCCATTCTACGAGAACTGGACCTCGTCCTCGAGCCTGGACAAATGGGGGCGGCTGGAGGATTGAAAATTTACACCACCATTGACGGTCCGCTGCAGGTCGCTGCGGAGACAGCAGTGCAGACACGTCTTCTGCAAGTCGAAGCCCAGCCTGGCTACCCACACAAACCCATGGCGGATTTTGCAAGCGCCATTCTCGATCACGAAAAATCGGCGCCTTATTTGCAATCCGCAGCCATTGCCTTGGATAATAAAACCGGTGGCATACGCGCCATCGTTGGCGGTCGTGACTACGATAAAAGCAAGTTTCACCGCGCCATATATGGGAAGCGCCAAGCTGGATCCGTCGTGAAGCCGTTTGTATATGCCTGTGCATTCGAGGCCGGAATGCCACCTGACGAGTCCATTTCAGACAATCGTATCCAACCCGGCGATATTCCACAAAAGTTTGGCCGCTACGACCCCTCGAATTCGGACAACACCTATCGTGGCATCCAGCCTGCCGGCGAGGGTTTGATCGATTCGCGAAATACCATGAGTGTCCGCGTGGGTATGCGTGCCGGTCTTGACCGTATCGCAGATAAGGTCGCGCTCGCTGGACTTGCGGAAAAACCTCCCCGTTTCCCTTCGATTTGTTTGGGCACATTTGAAACCAGCCTGAAAGATCTCACCGCTGCCTACACCGCTTTCGCGACTGGAGGAGTGAAGCTTCAGCCGTATTTGATCGACCGAGTCATCGATGACTCTGGAGCCGTACTGTACAAGTCCACCAGAGGACGCCTTCCGATCCTACAGCCTGCTGCGGCACAGGCTACGGCGGCCCTTTTAGAGAAGGTCGTCGAGCGTGGTACCGCATCTCATGCCCATGAATACGGGCTCACTGGCTATGGAGCTGGAAAAACCGGTACAACGAATAACTTTCTCGACGCTTGGTTCGTGGGTTTTGACTCGCATCTCACCTGTGGGGTTTGGGTGGGTTTTGACAAGCCGCGTCCGATACGGCCAGGTGGCTACGGAGGCGCTTTGGCACTGCCTATCTGGGTCGACATCATCGAGGCAGCGAAGCGTTCGAACTGATCGTTCAGATTGAAAAAATATCACGTTTCGAAGAAACGAATGCCTTTTCCTGTTGCAAGAGATCGCTAGAGAGTGCAGGGTGGTCGGGCTACGGGGCGTAGCTTAGCTTGGTAGAGCGCCTGGTTTGGGACCAGGAGGTCGGAGGTTCGAATCCTCTCGCCCCGATTTTTTTTCTTCTTCGGAAATACAATGAGTGCTTTTGGGGGAGGGGGAGCAACTCAGTCCTTATATTTCTTATGCCATTCCGTGAACTTGGTCTTAACGACCACATCCTTTCCGCTATCCGTGACGCCGGCTATACCGAGCCGACCCCGATTCAATCTGCAGCCATTCCTGAAGTCCTCACCGGCAAGGATATCATCGGCATCGCCCAAACGGGCACCGGTAAGACGGCTGCATTCACGTTGCCGATTCTCAATATGCTCGCGGCAGCAAAGCCTGCTCCGCAACGCCGGACGTCCGCGCTCATCTTGGCCCCGACTCGTGAGTTGGTCGTCCAGATCGAGGAAAACGTGCGCCGCTATGGCAAGAACCTGCCGATCCAGATCGCCCTTGTTTACGGTGGTGTGGGTGAGCGCCCTCAGATGGCTGCCCTCCGTGATGGAGCCGACATCATTATTGCCACGCCTGGTCGCCTGCTGGACTTGATGGGGCGTGGATGCGCGAATTTCTCTGAGTTGCGCTTTCTTATTCTCGATGAAGCTGACCGTATGTTGGACATGGGATTTCTTCCCGACATTCGACGAGTTGTCAAAGCTCTCCCACGCACGCGCCAGACACTTCTTTTCTCAGCGACACTCTCTCCCGATATCGAAAAAATCACGCGCGAGTTTCAGGAGTCGCCCAAAGTCGTTCAAGTCGGCAAGCGATCCAACCCTGCCGAAACCGTCGAACAATGCGTTTACGAAGTGCCACATCCCGGCAAACAGAACCTTCTCCTCCATCTTCTTCGCGATCCAGCGATGCAGATGGTGTTGATATTTACACGCACGAAGCACGGGGCTGACCGCGTCGCGCGCAGGTTGGAGCAATCGGGTATCACCACGGCCACACTTCATGCCAACCGTTCACAGAATCAGCGCATTCGCGCTCTCCGTGATTTCAAGGCGGGGACGGTTCGCGTTCTTGTTGCCACGGATATCGCCGCTCGTGGGATTGATGTCGAAGGGATCTCTCACGTGGTGAACTTTGACTTTCCGCCGCATCCCGAGGATTACGTTCATCGCATTGGCCGGACGGGTCGAGCGAAAGCTGTGGGTGACGCTATTAGTTTTGTCACTTCGGAAGACCGAGCGCCCTTGCGCTCTCTTGAGAAGTTCATTGGCCGGGGTATCCCTCGTAAGCATGCTCCTATCACAATGTCGGCATCCGAGGAACCTAAAGGGCCTCGTCCAAGTCGCCCCGTTCATCACGAGCCCGTCGCAGCCAAAAGCCCGTCCAAAGGGATTCGACGCTTCTTCGGTCGATAAAAAAGCGCTACGGCTTCTCGCTGCGAGCGGCGGGTTTACATTTTCTCCGGGCAACGAATGCCGAGGAGAGAGAGCCCGTGCGAAAGCGTGCGGGCAGTGAGGGAACTCAAAAGGAGTCTGCTGGCTCGAATAGCTGGGGTAGAGGCCTTCAGTACCGGACAGGCTTCGTAAAACGAGTGGTAAGTATTAGCCAACTCGTAAAGATAGTTTGCGAGGATGTTCGGTCGGAAGTCGTCTAGGACCACAGGAACGGTTTCTGCGTATTGGAGTAGCTTGAGGCCCAGAATGCGTTCAGCGGGTTCATCCAAAACAATGGGCACGTTGGTATCTGCATCTTCTTCCGCGCGACGGAAAATCGAGCGAATGCGGACATAGGCATTCTGAAGATAGGGAGCGGTATTTCCGTCCAGAGCTAAGAGCTTGTCCCAAGAAAAAACGTAGTCTGTAAGGCGGTTTTGGGAGAGTTCCGCATATTTGACCGCACCGAGTCCGATCGTGTGGGCGGTGGACTCGATTTCTTCTTGTGGAAGTTTATCAGAGCGGGCTTCCACCATTCGGCGGGCGCGTTCGACAGCTTCGGTGAGGACTTCGCTCAGGCCGACATTTTCGCCCGAGCGGGTTTTCATGATTTTGCGGTCTTCGCCGAGGATGCTGCCAAAAGCGATGTGGCGCATATCGGAGTCAATACCCATGAGTTTCGCAGCGGCAAAGATCTGTTGGAAGTGGAGGGCTTGGGGGGCGCCGACGACATACCAAATGGAATCGGGATGCCATTCACGGACACGGTACTCGATGGTTGCGAGATCCGTGGTGGCGTAGAGGAAGCCTCCGTCACTTTTGCGAATGATGGCGGGCTTGCCCTCGAGGCTAGGAACGGCTGGGAAGAAAATGCAAAGTGCGCCTTCGCTTTCGGTCGCGATGCCGCGTTTCTCGAGTTCCGCGCAGAGTGGGGCGAGGGCGTCGTTGTAGGCGCTTTCGCCAAGTCGCTCGTCGAAGCGGATGTCGAGAAGCGTGTAGAGTTTTTCAAATTCCCGCCACGATAGCTCGACGGTTTGTTGCCAAATGGCGAAGTTTTCGGGATCGCCTGCCTGAAGTTTGACGAGTTCTTCACGGGCCTCGCGTTTGATCTCCTCGTCGGTTTCTTCAATGCGGTTCACCTCCCGGTAGAGGCGGACAAGCTCCGAAATGGCATCCTTTTCCAAAGCCTCGCGTTCGAGAAAATGCTTCCACCCGTAAATGACTTTGCCGAATTGGGTGCCCCAATCGCCGATGTGGTTGTCCGCGATAACATCGTGGCCGAGAAAGCGGGCTACGCGGACGAGGCAGTCACCGAGAATCGTGCTGCGAATATGGCCAACGTGCATGGGTTTCGCGACATTGGGGGAACTGAAATCCACCACGATTTTGCGCGGTTGGGCGATCCGTGAGACGCCGAGGCGTTCGTCCTTCGCCATCGCGGAAAGCGCGGTGGAGAGAAAGGAATTCTCGAGGCGGAAATTGATAAAGCCAGCGCCTGCGATCTCGGGCGTTGCGGAAAGGCCGGTGACGTCGAGTTTGCTGATGATTTCGGCCGCAACATCGCGCGGATTAGCCCGTTTTTCCTTCGCGAGGGCCATGGCGGCATTCGCCTGATAATCTCCGAAGCGGGAGTCAGCGGACTGGGTTACATCACCACGGGCGGGGTCGAGGTCGGCAGACTGCAGTGCGGCACGCACACGCGCAGCGAGAAGTTCGCGCGGGGTGGCCATTAATGACGGGGCGAGCGGTTTTCGAAGACGTTCAGAATCGCTGCCGCATCGTGGGCTTTGCCAAGTTCCTCGCGGACGGTTTTGTCGTTAAGAAATTTGGCAATGGCAGCGAGGGTTCGCAGGTGGGTTTGGAACTGATCCTTAGGCACAACAAAAAGCACAATGAGAGAAACGGGTTCTCCGTCTAGGGATTCAAAGGGAATGCCAGTCGAGGAGCGGCCAAAAGAGGCGACGACATCATGAACCTTCGTTGAGGAAGCATGAGGGATCGCGATGCCAAATCCGATGCCCGTACTCATTGTCTCTTCGCGTTGCTGAATCGATTCCAAGATGGAATCGCGATCAGAAGCGTCGACCTTCCCTGATTCAACGAGGATGTCCACCATTTCGCGGATGGCGGCCCAGCGCTCTGTCGCGACGAGTTCCGGGATGATCTGGGGCTCTGATAGCAGGTTTGCGAGAGTCATTTTGTGAAACGAGATTTCAATCGACTAGCGGTCAACCTCACCGAAAACAGGGTCAAGTGAACCAAGAATAGTCACGACGTCGGAAACCATGCTGCCCGGAAGCATTTTGGAAAGGATGCTGATATTGCAGAATGAGGGCGAGCGGATTTTCATGCGGTAGGGAACCCCGCCGCCTTTGCTGTTGATATAGAAGCCGAGTTCCCCTTTCGGGTTTTCTGCGCCGAAATAAATCTCGCCAGCTGGGGCGTGAATGCCTTCGGTGGAGACCATGAAGTGATGGATGAGTTCCTCCATCTTGGTGAGGACGGTGGTTTTTTCGGGAAGGATGCTCTTGGGATCTTGGCAATTGATCGGTCCGGAAGGAAGTTTGTCGACGACTTGGCGAAGGATCTTGATGCTTTCGCGGATCTCCTCCATGCGGACGAGGTAGCGGTCGAAGCTATCGCCGGCGGCACCGATCGGGATATCGAAATCGTAGTTTTGATAGTCGAGATAGGGGTGCTTTTTGCGAAGGTCGTGATCGACTCCCGAACTGCGAAGGTTCGGACCGGAGAGTCCGTAAGCGATTGCATCTTCTTTGCTGATGACGCCGACGTCGCGGCAACGATCAACGAAAATGCGGTTGCGGGTCACTAGCTTATCCACATCATCAAACGCAGCTGGGAAGGTAGCTAGGAAATCCTTGAGCATCGCAAGGAAGGCGGGTGGAAGATCGCGGGTCTGACCTCCTACGCGTGTGTAACTGGTCGTGAATCGGGCACCCGAGAGTTGCTCGACCATGTTGTAGATCTTTTCGCGCTCGGTGAAGGTGTCGAGAAAGAGCGTTGTGGCGCCGAGATCCATGCCAAGGCAACCAGTGGCCAAGAGGTGGGACGAAATGCGGGCCAACTCGCAGCAGATGACACGGATCGCTTTGCCACGGGGAGGGAGTTCCCAGCCCATCAATTTCTCTACAGCGAGGGCGTAGGCGACGTTATTTGCGATCGGCGAGAGGTAGTCCAGTCGGTCCGTATATGGGACAAACTGATTGTATTGCATGTTTTCAGCAATTTTTTCATCTCCGCGATGAAGATATCCGATCTCAGGGACGGCCTTGGTGACGACTTCGCCATCGAGTTCCAGCACCATGCGTAGCACGCCGTGGGTGGACGGATGGGAGGGGCCCATATTGATCACCATCTTCTCGCCCAGCATTTCATCCGTTTCCTGCATGGCCTTCAGACTGCGTGTGAGGGCATCCGGGTGCTCGAGTGTAGTTGTCGCCATCTTATAAATTATCCGTATTTGTTTTTGGAAAAAATCACCTTATCCGTGACCGGGCAGCTAACACCGGTTGGATGTGCAACGAAGATTCTTTGGAGCCCCCGAAAAATGCAAGCCACATATTTTTTTGGGGATTTGATTTACGTGGTCATAGCCGGGTCAAAAATAAAAAAGAAAGTATCGACGGGTTGGGTGAGGCCTTGGTAAGTGTCGCCTACATCACCCCCAGAAGTTTTCTTTAATGAAGACGAATCCTGTTCCTAAAAAGCGGGTCGGGTGGTGATTCAGTGCTAACTTATCAATCCCAAAAAACTACCATGCCAACTACAGAAAAACCCAAACGCAAACCAAACGCAGCTCTTCTCAAGCCAGTGCAACCTGATGCGGTGCTTGCAGCCGTCATCGGTTCAACCCCAGTCAGTCGTGGTGAACTCACCAAAAAAGTGTGGGACTACATCAAGAAAAACGGACTTCAAGATAAGACAAAAAAGACTCTCATCAACGCTGACGCGGCTCTCAAGGCTGTTTTCGGTGGTAAGGGCCAAGTGACCATGTTCGAGATGACCAAGCACATCTCAGGGCACATCGTTAAGTAAACGATTCGCCTATTTCGGCTTTAATGCCCCGCCCGCTTCATCGCGGGCGGGGTTTTTTTTGAAAAAATCTAGGAGTCTCAAGCAATGTGGCGCCGCTCACATCCGAGATAAGTGATGAAAAGTCCGGCTGCGATATGGGCTAGCAGGATCCAGACGCAAAGAGAGAGTGATGAGAGCGGACTTTGGACTACCGTTTGCACGATGTCGTAGTAGCGTTCCGCTTTGAGTGTTTGCAGGATGCCCGACCAACTCCAGTAGGCCGAAACAAAGGGACGCACAAGGGTCCCGAGTAGTTCTGGCAACGCAAGCACAGCGCCGGAAAGGGGCAACTGGAAGCCGACGAGATAAATGGAAACAAGCGAGGCTTGCTCAGGCGACCGCATGAGACTCGATACGGCTAGGCAGATTGAGGACATCGCCGCATTCACCAAGACGAGAAGAAAAAGCTGCGCCTCAAAATTCCCTGGAAAGCCACACACTTGGTGAACAAAAAATCCCATCCACAGGGATTGGGCGAGAATCATGAACCCGAGGAAGGCTGTCTTGCTGGCGACGTAGGAAAGGGGGTTCAGTCCCGAGAGTTTCTCCTTCTCAAAAATGAGGCGCTCGGCGGCAATTTCTCGCCCAGAGTTGTTTGCGCCCATGAGGGTGAGAAGGATGACTTGGAACATGACGATGCCTGAGACGAGGCTGCCGACCTTACTGGATTGGATTAAGAAATCCCGAGCCTCGTTGAGTTGCTGAAGCAGGTTCAGATCAAGTCCCATGCTGAGGTTTTTGACAGCAGGGAGGCCGTTCCAGGCAAAAATAGCCACGAGAAGAGGGAATCCAAAAATGAGACCGACCTGAAGAAGGAGCTGCTGTCGGCTGCGTGAGAAGACCAGCAGACGGCGCGAGAGGAGCGTCAAAAACTGGCTTAGCGGTCCGGGCAGGGAAGAGGTTTTCTCACCGGATTCCTCTTCGCTATCCGTTGTGGTAGCTAGTTTTTCCGGGGTCTTTTTTCTGGATCTCTTAGGCTTAGCCGCTTCCTTAAGTGCGTCGCTGTGTTTGATCCAAGAAGCTCCCCACTCTTCGGGGGTGCGAAGCTCGAGACGTGCATAGACCTCATTGGGATGAGTCACTCCGAAGTAATGAGCTAGGAACTTGGCCGGACCGTGGTAGGTCACGATGCCTTGAACGAGGACGAGGATCGAGTCGTAGAGGTCGATGTGCTCGAGGCTGTGCGTGACCGAGAGAATGAGCCGGTTTTCCTTGCGAGAGAGGCCGTGGAGCAAGCGAACAATATCGTCCTCCGAACTCGGGTCGAGACCGCTAGTCACCTCATCACAGAGGAGGATATCGGGTTTGCTGGTGAGTTCCATTGCCAGCGCGAGGCGGCGGCGCTGCCCCCCAGAAAGAATCTTCACGCTGCGAGATTCCAGGTCTAACAAATCCACCTCGGTCAAAATCTCATCGACGGCTGCGGTGAAGTCTGGGCAATCACTTCGGCGAACGCGCAAGCGGAGGGCGTAGGTGACACATTCTCGCACGGTGAGTTCCTCATGCGCGATGCTGAATTGGGGGACATAGGCAATCTCGCCGGGAGAAAAATCGTCCTCTTCGAGGTTACGATCCTTCCAAAATACCTCGCCCTCCTCCTCGCCGGGGGCGATGCCTGCGATGAGTTTCAGAAGGGTCGTCTTGCCGCATCCCGAGGGCCCGATGATCGCTCCGAAGTGGGCGAGGGGATACTCCGCGCTCACTTCAAAGAGGAGCGGTCGCTCGTTGTCGCTGACTTGGAGCGAGACGTTTTTGATTTCAAGCATGTCCGGATGGTTTTTTTAAAGTGCGGGACCAACGAGTTTTTTTAGCCTCAGCATGCCTCGGCGGATCCGAGCTTTGACTGTTCCAATTGGAGAGTGGATGCGCTCGGAGATTTCCTGTTGTGTCATTCCGCCGAAGTAAGACATCTCGATTACCTGACGTTGCTCTTTGTTGAGCTTGATGACGGCTGAGCGGATGATCAGAGATTGCTCTGTGGTCTCAATGGAATCCGCAGGCGCGTGGTAGGTGGAAGGGGTGGCTTGGGCGACTTCATTCTCGACCTCGTCATGGAGGCGCATGCGGCGTTGGATCGAGCGCAGGCGATCGATGGCCTTGTTTCGGGTCATGGTGATCGCCCAAGTGAGTGGCTTCCCGCGTTTGGCGTCAAACATGGGAGACTTTTCCCAAATCATAAACATCACGTCTTGCATCACATCCTCCGCATCCGTTTGTTGATTGAGAACACGGAAGGCGGTTGAGTAAATGAGTGTGGCGTAGCGTCGGTAAAACTCTTCAAAGCTGGCGCGGTCGCCGGTGCCGATCTTTTGTATCAGCTTAATATCCTCTGCAACCTGTTCCTCGCTTTGCACGATAGAATGCTAGTGAGGAAACCCGTGAATGGCAAATCTTCCGAGAAACGAATGCGAAGCTACTAGTGGATTCAGGAGGTAGGCGGGGTGAAGAGAGGAGAATTAATCCTCTTTGGGGGATTTCAGCTCGAGGGCTTTGACTCGGTTGTAGAGCTTGCGAATATTTTTCAACAACGCGTAGTTCTCTTTATATTCGCGAATTGGCTGGGCGGGAGCACCAAACATGATTGTGTTTGGCGGGACGTTCTTAGCTAATCCCGACATCGCTCCGATCATGACTTGATCGCCGATTTCGATATGACCGCTAAGGCCAACCTTGCCGGCCAGCGTGACATAGTCGCCGAGTCGAGTGCTGCCCGAGATGCCGACTTGAGCGCAGAGGATGCAATGGCGACCGATGGTCACATTGTGGCCGATCTGAACCAAGTTGTCGATTTTCGTGCCTTCTTGGATCCAAGTGCGTCCGAAACGGGCGCGATCGACGGTCGAATTCGCACCGATCTCGACGTCATCATCAATTTGGACGATCCCAGTTTGGGGTATTTTTTTATGACGCCCCTCGCTGATTTCGTAACCGAATCCCTCGGCACCAATCACGACGCCGTTGTGAAGAGTCACGCGGTTGCCAATGGTGCACCGTTCGCGCACGGAGACGTGGGAGTACAGATGGCAGTCGTCGCCGAGTGTAGTTTCCTCGCCGATGAAGCTGCCGGCCTCGACGATGCATCTGGCACCTAGTCGGGCGTTCTTTTGAATGACAACGTGCGCGCCGATCGAGCATCCCTCGCCGAGGGTCGCATCCGAGGCTATCACGGCGCTGGGGTGAATCCCGGGCGCATGGACGATCGGTGGACGTGCAAAGAGCGGGAGGATCGCGGCGAAGGCCTCTGCCGGATCCTCCACGGCCAGACAGACGGATCCTATTTGCTCGTTGAATGTGGCCGGTACAAGCACTGCGGAAGCGCGACACTTGCGGAGCGCTGTGAGATACTTCGGGTTGCCGTAGAAAGAAAGTTCGCCGGTGTTGGCATCCGCGAGGGATGCCAATCCGGTGATTTCAATATCCTGCGAGTCTGGTGCGAGCTTGGCGTTGATCCGCTCGGCTAGCTCACGGATTCGCATTAGTTCTTAGCTGGTTCGGCGGGTTTTGCAGCGCCTTTGTTCAGCGTGTCGATGATATCCTTGCTGAAGTCCATGGTTTCCTTGGAATAAACGATCACGGGGATTTGCCCGATGCTCATGCCGGATTTATCGAGGACGAGGTCGTATTGCGCTTCTTTGACCTTCACAGTGACGACTTTCATGATGTCATCAACGATGTCTTTGCGCATGCGCATGAATTGCTCTTGGAGTTGGCGCTCGCGTGTGCCACGGAACTCGGCGATTTCACGATCCAGATTGCGGGCCTCCGCGACTTTCTCGTCACGAGTTTTGGCCGCTTTTTCTTTGGCGTCTTTGCTGAGTTCAGGCTTCTCGATATCGGCGCTGATTTTATTGATATCGTCCATCGACTTTTTGAGCGTCTCTAGGCGGTCATCGAGTTCTTTTTTCGCGGAGGCACGGGCTTCGTTCAACTTCGTTTCGGCATCTTTCGTGCGATAGTATTGCGTGAAGACGTTATTCATATCCAGTGTGCCGACCTTCATTTCCGCTTGTGCGGTGGCTGCAAAGCCAAATGTGAGGGAGGCTAAAATGGCGGTGGAGAGCAGGGATTTGATCATGGATGTATTAGTTGGTTGGTTTGTGTGATGAACAATTGAGACAACAGTTGGCCTCAGGCGTTCAAGATTTTGAAGTTTTTTCTTAGAATTGGTAACCGATGTTGAATTGGAATTTTCCGGGAGGGCCGTTCCAGGTGTCGTAGATCACAGGGATACCGTAATCCACGCGCACGGGGCCGATCGGAAGATCCAAGCGGAGGCCGATACCGATATCGACATTCGCGCCGGCGGTTCCAAAGTCATAGGTATCGCTATTCACGAAACCAGCATCGGTGAAGACGGCGCCACGGACGCGGCTGATGATCGGGAAAGTGAGTTCCATGGTGACGTAGCCGAGCGAGTTGCCGCCGATCGGGTTGCCGTCAACATCGACAGGTCCGACTTCGCGGAAGTTAAATCCGCGCATATTGTTGGCACCACCGAGGTAGAGGCGGTCGAAGATCGGAACGCCATTACCGTAGCCGTCGTCCTCCGAGGATTTATTGGATCCCCAACCATCGGTGAGGGCGAGTTGACCCTTGAGGAGAAAGATCATGTCCCAAGGGAGCGGGAAGTATTTGGCGGCTTCGAGAGAGATTCCGTAATCCTGCACGTCTCCACCCAATGGACCGCCGGCAACGAAGCCGGTCAACTCTAGCAACTCGCCCTTGCGGGTGAGGAAGAGACTGTCGCGTGTATCCCAAATGAGGGAACCGGTGACCGCGCTCTTATTGTAAGTGCCTTCCGAGTCTTGGATGACAGGGCCGTAGCTTCCATTTCCGCTGAAGTCATCGAATTCATTGTAGCTGGTGCCGATGTCATAGATGCGTACGCGCTCGATGCGATACTCAGCTCGGGCTGCCAGCGCTCGCCAGATTTGCTTGCGCATTTGGAGGGCGACGCCGGCGTTTTCTTGGGAGTAAACAGACGAAAGGAAGTTCGCGTTGCGGTAGTAGCCTTCCACACCCGTGGAGAGCTTGTATCCCATAAACCATGGCTCTGTGAGGGAGATAACGAAATCGCTGCGCTCGAGACCGTATTGAGCACGGATGCGGAAACGCTGACCGCCGCCTGTTAAGTTCGGCCAATTTGTCACATCGAAGTTGGTTTGCTGAAGTTCGGCAAAACCGATCAAGCTATCAATCGTGCTGAACCCAACACCGAAGTTAAACGAACCGGTGCGCTTTTCCTCAACGATCAAGTTCAGATCCTTGCGACCGGGAACAATCGTATCGGATGGCTGGGTATCCACACGGGAGAAGTAGTTTAAATTCTCCAAGCGTTTCTTACTCACATCGACGAGGGTTGTGTCGAAAACGTCGCCTGGTTTCACGGCGAGTTCTCGGCGGATGACCTTGTCTTTCGTGCGGGTGTTGCCTTGGATGTTGACGAGGTTGACGTAGGATTGAACGCCTTCATCGAGATTGTAGGTCACCTCGACTGAGCCTGGTCCAGCAGGAAGGACTTGGGGAGTGACGAGCATGTCTACATATCCGCGGCTACCATAAAAATCACGCAGGGCTTTGAGATCGTCGCTCATGCCTTTGGGGGTGAAGAGTTGACCGCCCAGCATTTTCATTTGGCTCAAAACTTCCCCTTCAGGGACGATATTAACTCCGGAGAGCGCGATTTTGTTAACGCGGTATTGGGTGCCTTCTTTGATGGTGAAGATCAGCTCGACGCCATCCTTTTTGAGAGGCTCGGTTTGGGCCTCGGAAACGTCGACGTCAGCGAAGCCTCGGTTCTGGTAAACAGTACGGATGGCGACACGGTCATCTTCAATTTGGGATGGCACTAGACGTCCGCTCTTCGTGAAGAACGTGAGGATATCCTCAGGTTTCGTCTTCATTGCTGTGGTGAGGTCCTTGGCAAGAACGGAATCATTCCCAACAAAGCTGATCCTTTTAACGATGAGGCGAGGGCCTTCCGTGATGGCAAAAATCAAACGGGTGCGGTTTTTTCCGGGGATATCTTGGAGGCGATACTGGACGTCCACTTGGGAGTAGTTGCGATCTTCATACAGAGTGAGGATCTTCTGGCGGCTGGCCTCGATTTTTTCCTCGTCCACCACGTCGCCAGGCTTCACCGAAACATCCCGTCGCACGCGTGGAAGGGGGATTTGAACAGCTCCCTCGATGAGGATCTCTTCGAGAACTGGACGGCCTTGGAGGAGGACGGTGACCTTCACTCCATCGCCCAGGGGTTCCGCAAAAATACGCACATTGGAGACGCCGCCGGTCGTGTAGAGGGCTCTGACATCCTGCTCCGCGCTGCGTTCACTGTAGGGTTGGCCGACCTTAGTGGCGAGGTTGGCAAGAACGCGTTCTTTCGTGATACTTGGGGCGCCGACCGTTTCGACCACGATGTCTTTCACTATCGGTCCAGCGGTATCCGTCGGAGCTTGCGCGATGCCGCTCACAAGGGAGACCAGCAAAAGCAAAGCAAAGAGGGACGATATTTTGGAGTAAGCAGATCGAAAAATAATCATGGTTTTGGGCGGCAATGCTCGCATCGGCATCGCAAGCGGATCGGAATATCGGATGGCTCGCGTTAGGTCAAGGCCCCATTGCGTGTTTATGACGCGTCCCGCACTTGCTTTCCCCAAGGGGCTAGGTATTCTCACCAACCCTTATTTATTTTATATGAGCAAAAGTATTTTGGATCCCGCACGTATTGCCGACATCGAATTCAGTAACGATGAGATCGCCCGCTATTCCCGCCACCTCATCATGCCGGAGGTGACTCTCGAGGGTCAGAAGCGCTTGAAGGCCGCAAAAGTTCTTTGCATCGGCACTGGCGGACTAGGTTCTCCGATCGGGCTCTATCTCGCCGCCGCTGGCATCGGCACGCTTGGGTTGGTGGATTTTGATGTGGTGGATTACTCGAACCTCCAGCGCCAGATTTTGCATGGAACAAAGGATGTCGGACGCAAGAAGCTCAATAGCGCCCGCGACCGCATCAAGGAAATCAATCCGAATGTTCAAGTGGACCTCCACGACGCCCTCTTCAGCGCCGAGAATGCGAGGGAGATCGTGGAGCCTTACGACATCGTCATCGACGGAACGGATAATTTTCCGACCCGCTACCTTTCCAATGACATCTGCGTTTTTCTGAAAAAGCCGAATGTTTACGGTTCGATCTTCCGTTTTGATGGTCAGTGCACGGTTTTTGCTCCCCATCTTGGTGGTCCGTGCTACCGCTGCCTCTACCCCGAGCCACCACCGCCAGGAATGGTGCCAAGCTGCGCCGAGGGCGGTGTTTTGGGCGTTTTGCCAGGAATTATCGGAGTCATGCAGGCGATCGAGGCCATCAAGCTCATCGTCGGGATCGGTGAACCGCTCATCGGCCGGTTGGTCCACTTTGACGCGCTCAAGATGAAATTCCGCGAGTTTAAGATTCGTAAAGATCCAAGCTGCCCGGTTTGCTCGGAAAACCCGACGATCACCGACTTGATCGATTACGATCAGTTCTGCGGTATTCCTCAGGCGCGCGCCGAGGAGGAAGCCGAAGCCCCTGTGCCGAAGATCACCGTCGAGGCACTCAAGGTCCGTATTGATCGACAGGAAAAATTTGTCCTTCTGGATGTGCGTGAGCCCTACGAATGGGATGTCGCTCGGATTCCCGGCTCGAAGCTCATTCCGCTCGGTGAACTCGCTTCGCGTATGAGTGAACTCGATTCCGCTGATGAAATCGTCATTCATTGCAAGGTCGGTGTCCGTAGCGCCAAAGCCGTCAGGGAACTCCAGAAGGCCGGCTTCTCGAAGCTCCTCAATGTCGAGGGCGGCATTCTTGCTTGGGCCGAACGGGTCGATCCCTCGGTTCCTAAATACTAGAAATTCCGCGTCGGATGCCTACACCTGAATACAGTTCGCTTTTCATTTGTCCTCAGACGGGGCAAAAACTAAGGCAGGCTACAAGTGAGGAGCTTGAGTCTATTCAGGTCGCTGGCGAGCCAAACCTAGATGCGGCTTGGATTCGCGAAGATTCCACTGTCGCCTATCCTGTAAAAAAAGGCATCCCGCTGCTCGTGCCGGCGTCAGCCATCCCGCTCAAAAAGAAACCTCTTCAGAAAAAAGACACTGTATCCCATGACTGACCTCGAACGCATTCGCCACTCCGCCGCGCACATCCTTGCCACTGCCATTCTACGCATTTGGCCTGAGGCCCAGTTTGCGGCAGGCCCTCCCGTGGATTCCGGTTTTTATTACGACGTGGATCTCCCTCACCGCATCACACCCGAGGACTTTGCCCGTATCGAGGAGGAGATGAAGAGGGAGATCAAGGTCAACAACCCGTTTGAGAGGGTAGAAATCTCGCGCAGCGACGCATTGGCGATGGCTGAACGCGGAGAACTCGCTTCACTCGCCCCCCGCGGTACGGCATCCCGCTTCAAGCTCGATATCCTTCAAAACATTCCTGAAGGCGAGACGATCACGATCTATCGCAACGGCGAGTTCACCGATCTTTGTGCGGGGCCCCATGTGATGCGCACCGGGAATGTCGGCGCCTTCAAACTCACCCATGTCGCCAGCGCGTACTACAAAGGGGACGAGAATAACCCTCAACTCCAGCGCATTTATGGAACGGCCTTTAAAAACAAGACCGAGATGGAGAAATACTTCACCATGCTCGAGGAGGCGAAAAAACGGGATCATCGCAAGATCGGTCGCGAGCAGCAACTCTTCCACATCGACGAGTCGGTCGGCCAGGGATTGATCCTTTGGACCCCAAAAGGCTCGATCATCCGACAGGAGTTGCAGGACTTCATTGGCGGCGAGCTTCGCAAGCAAGGCTACAGTCAGGTTTTCACGCCTCACATCGGTCGCTTGGGGCTTTACCAGACCTCTGGCCATTTCCCTTATTACGCAGAATCTCAATTTCCTCCCCTCATCGACCGCGAAACGCTCGCCGACCTTTCTTCCGAGGGATGTTCGTGTGCGGATCTCTCCAACCGTGTCACCGCTGGCGAAATCGATGGCTATTTGCTCAAGCCGATGAATTGCCCGATGCATATCAAAA
>CAMBAQ010000012.1 GCA_945863785.1 Chthoniobacter flavus | reverse complement strand
CAATGAGAACTTTCGTTGCAATGACTTCCTCATCGAGTTTCTCGCTGAGTTTGAGGTCCTCGGTTTTATAGAAAAGGTTGATGATATCTTCGTCGTTCGGATATCCGAGGGTGCGAAGAAATGTGGTGGCCAGAAATTTCCGGCGGCGTTTGCGGCGATCGAGATAGACGTAGATGAGATCGCTCGTGTCGAATTGAACTTCAATCCATGAACCGCGATCAGGAATGATGCGGAATCCGTGAAGGATCTTACCGTTGGTGTGAACGGATGTCTCGAAACAAATGCCAGGCGAGCGGTGCAGCTGAGATACAACGACGCGCTCTGCACCATTAATGACAAAAGTGCCCTGCTGGGTCATGAGTGGCAATTCACCCATGTAAACTTTTTCCTCTTTCGTGCTCCGCTCGTCTTTGTAGCGGAAAGTCACATAAAGAGCGGCGCTGTAGGTCTGACCCTCACGCTGAGATTCGAGAGCAGACATTTTTGGCTCGCCGAGCTCGTAGCTTACAAAATCGAGTGAGGACTTGTCTTCGAAGCCAAGTATCGGGAAAAATTCACGAAAGACGGCCTGAAGGCCAACGTCCCTGCGTTTGTTAAGGGGGACATCTTTTTGAAAAAACTCGTGATAAGAATTGAGCTGCAATTCAATGAGGTTTGGTGGCTCGATAGCCTCTTTCAATTTTCCGAAGTGGATGCGTTCAGACATGGTATTTGTGAGATGCCGCTAGTGGGTTTTGCCGGATTATTCGGCGATGGTCATCTGGCGATGGTCAAAAACGAAAATATCCGCCGACGGAAAAAAGGCGCTGGTATCGCGCATTCTTTCGTTGACGGAGCTAGAATTTGTTTTGATTGGATTCGTCAGATGGCTTGTTTTGCTTTTGAAGCGAACGAGAGAAATTCAAGGGGCCCGCAGAGAGCGCAAGAAAAAAATCTTTTCTCTCTGCGGGGTTGAAACTGGCTTACTTGATTTCGACCTTGGCGCCGGCGGCTTCGATCTTTTTCTTGATCTCAGCGGCTTCTTCCTTGGTGACACCCTCTTTGAGGGCTTTAGGTGCGCTCTCAACGAGAGCTTTGGCTTCAGCGAGACCGAGGCCTGCCACAGCTGCGCGCACTTCTTTGATGACGCCGATCTTATTTGATCCGGCATCAGTAAGGATGACGTCGAAGGAGGTTTTTTCCTCTACGGGAGCTGCTGCTGCCCCTGGGCCTGCTGCTGCTACGGCTACTGGTGCCGCTGCGCTGACGCCCCATTTTTCTTCGAGTTGTTTGACGAGATCGGCTACTTCTAGGACGGTGAGTCCGCTGAGTTGCTCGACGAGTGCATTTGTATCTGCCATATATTTAGTATTTTTTTGGTATTGTCGCCCACCGAGGCTTCGGTGAATTTGAGTCTGGCGCCGCCAGACCGACAAGGAACCGGTTTGTGTTTTCTTGTTAGTCGTCTGCCAACCTTACGGCGGACAGGCGAAATTCTTTTGGAACTATTCCGCGCCTCCCATGGAGTCGCCTTTGGCCTTGAGAACGCGAGCCAAGCTGGCACCGGGTTCGTTGAGGACGCGAACGAGTTGGCTTGCGGGGGCCTGAAGGAGTCCCAGGAGTGTGGCGCGCAGGACGTCTTTGCTTGGCAAGTCGGCCAAGACGGCAACTTGGGCTGCTGAAAGAGCGGCATTGTCGAGGACGCCGGCTCTGACGGTGGGCTTTTTGAACTCGGCTGCAAATGTCTTGAGGACTTTGGCTGCAGCGCAAATATCCACATCGCCAGTGACCATAGCGGTCTGGCCTGTGAGACACTCGGACATTTCTGGCATCTGCAATTCTTGGGCTGCGATGCGCAAAAAGGTGTTTCTTACAACGCTAATTTTTGCTCCTGCTTCGCTGAGTTTGGTTCGCAGGGTCTCGAAGTGCGGCACTTTCATGCCGGTGAAGTCAACGATGAGAAGGTAGGGAGAGGCTTTGAGCTTCTCGCGAACGTCGGAGACGATTAAGGTTTTCTCGGGTCTCATGATTTAATAATTAGTGTTTCAGGAACGATGAAGGATCAACCGAGAGACCGGGTGACATGGTGGCGCTCAGTGTGATGGCTTGAACAAATGAGCCCTTGGCTGTCGGTGGGCGGGATTTGATGACGGCGTCAATGACAGCGGCGCCATTCTCAAGAAGCGATTTTCCGTCGAAAGAAAATTTACCAACAGGAACAGCAACGTTTCCGTTTTTATCGAGTTTGAATTCGACGCGGCCGGCTTTGACTTCCTTGACAGCTTTGGCTGTGTCGTCAGTAACGGTTCCCGTCTTTGGATTCGGCATCAAACCACGTGGTCCGAGGACGCGACCAAGTTTACGAACTTCGGCCATTGCTGCTGGAGTGGCGACTGCGACGTCGAAGTCAGAAAATCCGCCGGTGACTTTTTTAATGAGATCTTCGAAACCGACGAATTCAGCGCCGGCTTCCTTGGCTGCCTCAGCGGCTTGGCCGGTGGCGAATACGAGGACGCGCACGTTTTTTCCGCTGCCGTTGGGCAGTGGGCAGGTGCCGCGAACCATTTGGTCACTCTGCTTGGGATCTACGCCCAGCTTGAAAGAGAGGGTGACGGTTTGATCAAACTTTGGTGCGGGAAGGGTTTTGAGGATCTCAATGGCATCAGTGAGCTGATACTTGCGATGCGACTCGATTTTTGCTTCCGCTGCGCGATAGCGCTTGCTGCGTTTTTTTTGCATTTAATATTGTGCAGTGCGAGCGACCTTGTGGTCTCCTGCTGTTGATTTTTCCTTGGTTGGGAGGCGAGAAGCTAAAGGGTTAACCTTACATGTCAAATAAAAAACCAAAAAAAATTTGACTGTGGGGTTTAGCAGACTAGTTTGCACCCTCCGCAGGCGAAGAAAATCGCCAAGTTCGGTAATATATTTATGAAAGCTCAATACATCGAAGAAGCATCCAAAGTCATTCCTGAGACCCATGTCCTGATCAACATGGTCTCTCGCCGAGTTCGCCAACTCAACGCTGGCAGCCGCCCTCTCATTGATGCCGGCTTGAGCCTTGGTCTTGCCGACGTAGCTCTTCTTGAAATCGCACAAGGCAAAATCGTCCTCGCCGAGCCTCTGGTTGACGCAGCTTAAGGGTCTGCTGCGTGCAGCGGCAGAAATATGGCATCTGATATTACCACCAACCGAAAGGCCCTGCGAGATTACCACATTCTCGACAGGTTTGAGGCCGGGTTGGAGCTCAAGGGTACAGAGGTCAAATCCATTCGTGCTGGCCTAGTGTCTCTCCAGGGAGCCTTTGCCAAATTGGAAAATGGAGAGATTTATCTTTTCGAAAGCACGATCCAACCCTACGAGCGTGCGAGTCACGAGCAGCATGAGTCGAAGCGCCAGAGAAGGCTTTTGTTGCACAAGGTCGAGATAGATAAGCTGGCTGGCGCTATCGAGCGGGATGGTCTGACCATTCCGGCCTTGCGTATGTATTGGAAAAAGGGACTCGTCAAAATCGAGTTGGGCATCGGCAAAGGGAAGCAGGCTGCCGATAAGCGAATGGATTTAAAGAAACGTGTGGAGTCGAGAGAGGCGGAGCGGGCGGTCTCTGCATTCCATCGACGGGGCCAGTAAGGCTCAGGAAAAGTGGATTGCCCAGCTACAAGCTAGTAGAGGGATTTTCAAGTAGGTGATTGGGATTCCTTGCATGCAAGAAGCCGCTTGGAAGCTGGCTCTCAGCGCACCCCTTTGAAAAAAAGATCACTTTAAACTGTGATCCCATCGTTTCTGGATGGAGCAGCATCCGCAATGAGCGGAGTTTTTTGAGCGTTTCGGGAGACGGAGTTTTTCCGTCCAGGGCTTGAAGCAACTTTGTTGCGGCTCCGACAAGAAAGTGGTGCTGATCGGTGAACCCCCGTAAATCCAATCCAACCGCACAGGCATCGCGAGACAGAGATGAAAAATCAACATGGGCGGTGATGTCTTTTTCGCCTGGTCGTTCCAATGGATTTTCGTCACGCCGATGATTCGAGTAGCAGGCGAGCGTCCCTCGGTTTCGATGCTCGGCAAGGAGGTCTTCGCCAGGCATGCCGTAGTCGATCGCAAGAAGAAATCCCTTTTCCATTTTACTCGATATCCCTTGGAGAAGCTCTTTCTGGGCACATCGGCGTTCGGTGAGAAATCCATCAGGCCTGGGAGGAAGTGGCATCCCGTCGATGAAGCTTTGCTTTGGGCTAAAGAAAAAAACATCGCTCTCGGATTTGACTAAAAGCTCTCTCCATAGCCCATCATGTGCCTGAAGAATGTCCACAGGGAGTGCGTCGAAGAGCTCATTTGAGAAGTGAATTCCACAAAACGAGGGAAGCGAGTCTGGTGACGAAATCCAGGAAACATGAGCGCCTGAAAGAAGGTGAGCTTGTTTGTTTTTTAGGGACTCGAGTGGTTCAATGATGATCCAGTGGGCGTTCGCGAGTGGGGTGCCGGAAAGGGCATCTATGATGTCACGTGAGAGTTGGCCATCATTGGCTCCCTGTTCGACGATGGTGAATTCATCAGGCTCTCCAAGAATGGACCACATTTCAAGGAACTGACCCGCGAGGATCTCGCCAAAAACGGGCCCGACACTCACGCTGGTAAAAAAATCTCCCTCGCGTCCCACTTTTGCTCGGTCGCTGGAATAGTAGCCCTCTTGCGAATCGTAGAGGGCAAGTTCCATGAAGCAGGAAAACTTCATCGGTCCCGCCTCTACAATCTCATCGTGAATCCTGTCTCTAAGGCTTCGTGACCTCGCGCACATAGACGTTGATTTGTCCGCCGGTGCTTTCACGAACATCCATCACTTGGAATGGGCGGCGCGAATCTCGAGAGACGAAACTGCCGTCGGAGGGAGCCTTCATCCCATTCGGGTATTGCACGATGATTCTTATGTTATCAGAACCGCGCTGGGTGGGGCGCATGACAGCTCGGTCGCCACCAGAGGCCGTGACATTAAAATTCCCATTCAAATAAATGCGCTCACCGGATGTTCCCTTGGATGCGACATCCGAAACGTCAGAGGGAGCGAGAAGGCGCCCGCGGGGCATTCTGCCGGCTTCATATACCTGCCAGACTTTTGAGTTTGATGCAGCGATTGCTTGGGGTGGAGTTGGTGTCGGGCTCGGTGTTGCTACGACCAAAGCGGGTGTTGGTGTTGCGGTTGGCTTCGAAGCTGGTCGTGGGGGTGTTGCTTTACGGGCTTCTGGCGTCGGTGATACCGAGGCCAAGAGTGGGGTGGCTGAGGGAACGGAAATAGGGGTGGCTTCTGGTGTGGGCGATACTGTGGCTAGGAGCGGAGTGCTTGCAGGAATGGGGATCGGAGTAGCGATAGGGGTTGGGCTTGGCGTAGGCGTAGCGTCATTAGCTGCCAGCGGCTTCTCGACACGCATGAGGCGCTGATTGGCGTTGGCGAGTGAGGGTTCTTGTTTTGGAGCTTCATTGATGGTGGAGGCAGGTTTTGTTTTCCGGCGGAAGTGGGCGTATTTGGCTTCCGCTTCTGTTTGACGAGATTTGTCGATAACAGGGAGACCTGCCTTCACGTTCAATCGTTCTGGCGGGTCCAGCGAGAAGGTCCCATTTTCTTGGGCCGATTCGTAACTCGGATAGAGAATCGAAATCGTCGTCAACTTGACGCGACCGTCTTTCAAATGCTCGACATTGATAACCGCTGCCAATTCGTTTTCGCGTTTGAGGTCGATATCTAAACCCGTGAGGAGAGAGCGATGCAGGTTACGGATGGATTTTTTATTACAGGTAAAAATCTGTTCGATGAGAAGGTTTGGGTTCTCTTTGGATTGAGCTAGCACAACAACCCCCGAAACAAAAAAATCCTCATTCGAGAGTTCGTATGAATCCAAAATGTTAAATGTGCCGATCACGTAGGGAACAAGGCCGTCTGCAGGTTTGAAGTTGCGAATGTAATTACGAAGAAAAACTTCATTCGTGCGGGCCATTTGACGTGGCTTCATGGAGTTGAATCGGTCAAGAATTTGAGGGGCTCTTAGAAACTCTCCACGAGGTGCGGCGGTAAGTTCAAAGCGCTTGGGGGTATCGATCTTTTTGAGCCTAGTTAGGACTTCATGGCTGAATGGTTTCTCAGGATGCCCGAAGATGTAATAGCTCCCAATCCAGCAGCAGATGGCAAAGCCAATTAAGACAATAATCAGTACGGTCCAACCAAAGAGCCCTCCATCAGAAGAACGGGATGAAGGTATGCTTTCACGATCAGGTTCATTGAACCAAGCTCGGTCACTATTTCTTCCGGGATCGTTGGGCATCTGAATCAGGATTTGGCTGTCGCCGTTTCTTCAAACGAGGTTCCACATCCACAGGATCTCGCTGCCCGAGGATTTCGGATTCGGAATCCCGCGCCAGCAAGGCCGTCCTCATAGTCCAAGGTGCATCCTGTGAGAAAACTGGCGCTGTCTTGGTCGATGAAAACTTTGGCGCCCAAGTGCTCGATCACATTTTGTCCTTCACCTTGAACATCGATGTCCATGATGTATTGAAGCCCCGCGCAACCGCCTTTCTCAACGGATAAACGCAACCCTTCTCCTGACCCTTTCGATGCAATAAGGTCAAGTAGCGCCTGCGCGGCATCATCGGTTATTTTGATCACGTTCTTTTCATAAGAACGATTCCGTGCAAAGTCAAATGGCATGGGAAAGATTCGACTACTTACAGATGAGGTTGCCAGCCAGGTCGCTGCCGGTGAGGTGGTCGAGCGGCCGGCGTCCGTAGTCAAAGAACTCGTCGAAAACAGCATTGATGCTGGCGCTCGCCGAATCACTGTGGAGTTCGCTCGTGGGGGCGGGCAATTAATCCGAGTCACGGATGATGGGGCTGGGATGGATCGCGAGGATGCCATCCTGTGCCTAGAGCGACATGCAACGAGCAAAATCCGTTCTGCTGAGGATTTGTCTGTGGTCGCCACCATGGGTTTTCGCGGGGAAGCGTTACCGAGTATTGCCAGTGTTTCGCGTTTTATCTTAGCGACACGCTCACGAGAGAGTGAAACGGGCACGGAAATAAAAATTGCCGGTGGGAAGATCGAGTCTGTTTCTGATTGTGGGGTTGCGCCCGGCACGTCGATCGAGGTCAGTTCGCTTTTCTTTAATGTTCCGGCACGAAAAAAATTTCTGCGTGGTGAGGAGACCGAAGCGGCACACATCATTTATCAAATGCAATCGCTTGCGATAGCGCATCCCGAGGTCACGATGACGCTGCTTCGAGATGGGCGCAGCATTTGGAAAGCCGGAGGAACATCGGATCACGGAGTTCGTGTGGTGGATCTTTTAGGCGCTGATTTTATGAGAAGGTTGATGGTTTTGGAAGCCTCGGAGGAAAATGGGATAAAATTGGAGGGGTATTTATCGAAACCAGGGGAGGGGAGGCCTGACCGTGATCAGCAGTTTGTTGTTCTCAACCGCAGGGTAGTGCAGTGCCCTGCCGTTTTTCGTGCTCTTCGGGAGGCGTATGGAGATGCTCTCCCTCGAGGTCGCCAGCCCCTTGGTGTGCTGCGAGTATCGATGGACCCTCTGGCTTTTGATTGCAATGTCCATCCTGCAAAACGGGAAGTGCGTCTTCATCGCCCAGAACTGCTGAAGCAGGCCGTTTACCTTGCTGTCCGAAGGATGCTCGAAAACCTTAATTCCTCGACTCGCAGTGCGGCAACGGAAGCTCGAGTGGAGTCACGGCGTCCTGCGTTGCCAACTATCCCAGCGACGCCTCATTCAAGCCGTTCGTTTGCACGCGCACCTCAAATGGAGCTTCCAGTTCCCGATTTGATTATTCCGGATACCACGGAGGAGCGCTTCCAGATTATTGGACCGCTGGGAGCGCATTGGATTATTCTGGAAGGCAAGGACGGGCTTGTATTGCTCGACGTGAGAGCGGCGTCCGAGCGCATACTTTTTGAAAACCTGCGCAGGGAGGCTGCTTCAGGTACCGCAGCTTCGCAAAATCTGCTTCTCCCTTCCATAATCGATCTGGTGCCCAAGGATGCCGTCTGGATATCCGAAAATCTGGAGGCTCTCCGTTCTACGGGATTTCATTTGGAGCCTTTCGGCGGCGACTCCTTCAAGGTGGAGGCCGTTCCCGCCTGCCTCGCGTCCAGAGACGTTCGGGATGCCCTTCTCGATGTTTGCTTCACCTTGCGATCCACGGGTCTTATGGGTTCAAGCCAGCCTGTGATGGATGCATTGATTCGGTCGGTATCGAGATTTGCCTCCAGCAATGGCTTCCAATATGGGGAACAACGGGCGCGGCATCTAGTGAACGAATTGCTCAAATGTGAGTTGCCCTACGCCTGTCCGCAAGGTCGTCCGACCCTTATCCAGTGGTCATTTTCCGAGCTTGAGCGGAAGTTTGGTCGGTAATGCGTTGAGCTACGAATTGGGTTCGTTTTTTTATTTTTAAAAAACAAGCATGGCGCATTGCTAGAACTTGGTGAATGTGAGATAGAAAAAGTATCTATGCCTGATTTGAGGATCGAGCCCGCCACCCTTGATGACCTCTCCGAACTAACGGAGTTGTTGCACGACTTGTTCACTCAGGAGGCCGACTTCACGCCTGACCGAGAGAAGCAGCTTCGCGGGCTTCGGCTCATTTTAGAACAACCCTCGCGTGGGCGCATTTTCGTTATCCGCAATGAGCGGATGATTGTTGGCATGATTAATCTTTTAATAACGATTAGCACCGCAGAAGGCGGGTTTGTGCTGGTCTTGGAGGATCTGGTTATTCATCGCGACCATCGCAATCAAGGGTTCGGTTCGCGTTTGCTAATGCATGCTCTGGATTTTGCCGGACAGAAAAAATTTCTACGAATCACGCTTCTGACGGACAAGGGAGAGCAGGCAAGGCCATTCTATCTCAAGCATGGTTTTACGGACAGCGCGATGAGCCCGATGCGTTACGTTTTTGTCAATGAGGCATGATATTGAGTGGGCTCGCCAGTTAGATAGCTGCTCGGAACGTATCAAAAAATGATCAGCACGGCATTCGTTCTTGGGGCAGGACTGGGAACGCGATTGCGTCCACTCACTGAGCATCGCCCGAAGCCACTTGTCCCCATTTTTGACAAGCCCCTGATCACTTTTGCATTTGACCACCTCATGGCGTCAGGGGTTCGACGTTTCGTAGTCAATACGCACCATTGCGCGGATGCCTATACCGCACTCTTGGGCATGGAAAACAATGCGGCGATTTATAGGGAATGCCCGATTCAATTTTCACATGAACCTGTCCTTCTTGAAACCGGCGGAGGAATCAAGAGAGCCGCTCCCCTACTCGGTGAAGAGCCATTTATTGTCTACAATGGAGACGTGCTTGCGGACTTTCCATTGGACTCATTAATTGCGGCACATCAAGGATCGGGAAACCTGGCCACGCTCGCACTTCGTTCAGAGGGGGCAGAGCGCCGGATTCAATGGGACCAGCCAAGCGGACTCATTACGGACATGCGTGGACTTATTGGCGGACGTACCGAACCCGCATTCCTTTTTACCGGCATCAGTATTATTTCCCCAGAGGTTCTCAATCACATTCCAGATGGGGAAATTGTTTCGATTATTCCTATCCTCGTTGACCTGTTGCGCGCAGGAGGGCGCATCGGAGGAGTTGTGATTGATGGAGGAGATTGGTTTGATATCGGCAATATCAATTCTTACATGGAGGTTCACTCCATTATTGCATCTCGCAAGCAAGGTATCTCGTACCTCGAGAAAGCATGGCCGACTTCGATCCAGAACACCGCCCACATTGATTCAACTGCAGAAATCCTAGGATGCACCATCATAGGGGAGGGGGCTTCCATCGGAGCGCGAGCGAGGTTGGAAAATGTCATTGTCTGGCCGGGGGAAAATGTGGTTGCGGGTAGCACGATAAAAAACGCGGTTATATCTAATGGTACTGTCACCCAATCCAGTTGCAGTCACGGATGTGAACCTGCATAGTTACTCGCTCAACGCCGATAAACGAATGAAAACATCGCTCATCAAAAAAATTACTTATTCCACTTTAGCCCTCGTTGTTTTTTTAGTCGGGTGCTCGAATAAAAAAAATCCGATCACTGCGGGAAAGCCGGCTCAAGAAGTCCAGAACCCCAAACCTTCGTCCGCCATGGGATCTAGTAACGATGGGCCTCAGACGCCTTATGGTGCGAACGGAGTCTCCTTGGAGACATCGTCAACTGGACCCAAGTTTCGGTTCTAAAAAACGTGAGGAAGCAAGCAACTAGGGTTCTCAAGAAAAAAAATGTTATTTTTCGCTTGCCACTTTGCGACTCATCTATAGTGTCCCCCTTCCCGCTACACCTCGGTTTAAGATCCAGTATCGCTAGAGCGTGATTTTTTAATCACTGCAAAGCATCGAGGTTATCAGGAAAATTCAAATGAAATCACAGCAACATATCATCTCAAGACGAAGCCTAGAAAAGGCAACGGTGTGTTGTGTCGATACCGGATTACTTTTAATATGAGTGCTACTGTCCTCACACCAGCTGAAGCTGCAAAAGCGAAAATTGATCTCATCACCGACGAGGCCAAGGGAAACCAAGCTGTCCACGATGTCGTTGTTGCAATCCAAGCTGCTCGTCGTAGCGGCACGGCTTGCGCCAAGACAAAAGCGGAAGTCAATCTTTCCGGCCGCAAGCCATGGAGGCAAAAGGGAACTGGCCGCGCACGTGCTGGGTACTTCTCCAGTCCTGTTTGGGTAGGTGGTGGCGTGGCACACGGTCCTAAGCCACGAGATTACACCAAAAATACACCAAAGGCAGTTAAGAAGCTTGCCTTCAGAAAAGCCCTCAGCGCCCGCATTGCTGATGGAGACATTCTCTTCGTAGATGCTTTTTCCGTTTCCGAGCCAAAAACCAAGCAGTTCGTAAAACTCTTGAGCTCGACGGTGACCAGCGCTCGCAAAACACTCATTGTTTCCGAGGGCTTCGACGAAAACACATTCAAGGCCGCACGCAATGTAGCCTGTGCACAACTTACCCGCGCATCGGATGTCAATACAGAGCAGTTGCTCGCTTTTGACAAAATCATCCTCACTCGCGCCGGATTAGAAAAAATATCTGAAAGACTAGCGTAATGAATCAAGTTTACGACCATATTGAAACAATCCTGCTGACAGAAAAAGCCACGCTTCTTTCTGAAAAGCTCAACAAGTATGTCTTTCGTGTGCCACCCTCCGCGAACAAGCTACAAATAAAGCGTGCCGTTGAGGTCATTTTCAATAAAAAAGTATTGGACGTGAATACGGCTAATTACGCAGGCAAGAAAAAGCGTGAGCGTCGTGCCGATTTCGGTCGTAAGCCGAATTGGAAAAAAGCATTTGTTACGCTCAAAGAGGGCGACAAAATCAATCTTGTCTAAAGAGAAAGTAGATCATGGCAATTAAAACATTTAGACCTCTGACACCATCAGCCAGATTCAAAGCTCTCCCGGATTTTGCTGAAATAACAAAATCCAAGCCTGAAAAAAGCCTCACAGAGGCCATCAAGCGCACAGGTGGTCGCAACAACCAAGGTCGCATCACAATGCGCCACATTGGTGGTGGACACAAGCGCCGCTACCGCATCATTGATTTCAAGCGCCTTCGCCGTGATGTTGTCGCGCAGGTTACAGCGATTGAATATGATCCCAATCGCTCAGCTCGCATTGCCTTGATTCAATATCCCGATGGTGAAAAAGCATACATCTTGGCTCCTGTTGGTCTAGCCGTTGGAGCATCCGTCACAGCTGGTGTAAAGGCTGATCCTAATGTCGGAAATGCGCTCCCTTTAAAGTCGATTCCACTTGGAACTTCGATTCATAATTTGGAACTCGTCCCAGGACGTGGCGGTCAGATCGTTCGCAGCGCTGGTTCAGTAGCCATTTTGGCTAACCGCGAGGGCGGATATGCACTTGTGAAATTAGCTTCTGGCGAAATGCGCCGCATCAACGAGGAGTGCTTTGCTACGATTGGCCAAGTCGGAAATACTGACCACATGAATGTATCTTCTGGTAAAGCCGGCCGCAGTCGTTGGTTGGGCATTCGTCCACACGTTCGCGGTATGGTAATGAACCCTGTAGATCACCCAATGGGTGGTGGACAAGGTAAGAGCAAGGGCGGTGGCGGTCGTCACCATCCGATGTCCCCTTGGGGTCAATTGGCTAAAGGCTTTAAAACCCGCCGAAAACACAAACCTAGCGATAATTTTATCGTTCAACGTCGCAAGTCTAAATCTAAGAACTAACCATGGCACGCTCTCTCAAAAAAGGCCCTTTCGTTGAATGGAAGCTTCTCGACAAAATCGATCGCATGACCGAGTCGGGCACGAAAAAGCCTATCAAAACTTGGTCCCGTAGGAGCACAATCACTCCTGATTTTGTCGGTCATACCTTTAACGTACACAATGGGAAGACTTTCATTCCTGTTTTTGTTACCGAAAACATGGTCGGTCACAAACTCGGTGAATTTTCACCGACGCGTATCTTTAAGAAACACGGTTCTCACACCGCAAAAGTGACCAAATAATTACATGGGTGTTGTCGCCATGGCGGCAGCGCTCATTTTCTTGACTGCAATTCAAACATTGCACGCTCAAGAAAAAAGCTCTTTGACAGATTTTGAATCTAGTAGTTCTCGTGTGAAACTAAACGTTTCTCATGATGAAGTTCTTGATCCTTGTGTTTTGCAGGAAAAGTTAGTGTTAGCTGAACAAAAAAATAAGCTAATAACTAAATGTTTGATCCAAGCTAATATAGAGGCTGAAGTGCTCAGAAAACAGAATAAAAACCTAGTTGAAAAGTTTGATGCGCTCTGCTTGGATTCTCCAAGTAGCAATCAAAGTAGTATCGAGTCTAAGTTGTTAAATTCACTTAGCGAAATCCGGGTGCTGAAAAATAAAGCTAATAAAGCTAACGACGCTATCATCACTCTCTCTGAATCTCTTGAAGTGCTTTTAAAAACTAGCACTAACATTAATCCTCAGTCACGCATGTCAGTTGAAATTGAATTGAGAAAAGCCTCGAGCATTATCAATTCCTTTTGTTCAAATAAAGTCAATGACAAACAGATCGCATTAAGCGATGGCAGAATCATCGATGTTCAAGAAAACTTAGAACTAGTAGTTGCAAACATTGGTTCAAAAAGTGGGGTCAAGCTAGGAATGACATTTTCAATTTTAAGGAATGAAAAAAAAATTGCTACAGCCTGTGTTATTGACCTCCGTGAAAACATTTCAGGTGCAACGATTCAAAATCTAACTTCAGAGAATATTCAGGTGGAAAACGGAGATATCCTTCAAGCGGATTTAAATAAATAGAACAGTAAACAATAAAATTAAAATGCAGGTAAAATCGATTCACAGATTTGCTAAGATTTCAGCTTTTAAAGCTCGCGAAGTTACTCGCGCTATTCAGGGTATGCCTGCTAGCGATGCGCTTGATCTCCTTAGATTCACTCCCAAAAAAGCGGCCGGGCTCGTTTCAAAGACATTGAAGAGCGCTATTGCCAACGCCGAAAATAACAACAACTTAAATGTTGCCAATTTAGTGGTTAAAGAAGCAGTCGTTGGGGAGGGCCCAACACTAAAGCGCTCACAACCTAAAGCACGCGGTAGTGCAGGCCCAATTCGTAAGCGTACGAGTCACATTCGTGTTATCTTGACAGACGAGATTGAAATCACTCGTCGTGAAGATAAGCCTAAAAAAACCAATACATCTTCGCGCAAAGTAAAATCTGCAGCTAAGCCGGCTAAAGTGGCAAAAACTGAACCTGCAGCTTCAACTGCGGAAACCAAAGAATAAAAAATGGGACAAAAAGTTAACCCTATCGGATTTCGTCTTCCAGTTACTCGTGACTGGACTTCACGTTGGTATGCATCACGTAAAGATTTTGCTGATTATCTCATCGCAGATGATCGCATTCGCACAACTTTAAAAAAGAAATTAAAGCAAGCTGCCGTTGCTCGTATTGTTATTGAGCGGGCATGGAACAGCGTTCGTGTTACAATTCATACAGCACGTCCTGGAGTTGTTATCGGTCGCCGTGGTTCCGAAATCGAAACTCTCACTAAAGAAGTGAGTGATCTTGCTGATGGAAAGCAAGTTAAAATTGATATCGTTGAGATCAAGAATCCTGATCTCGATGCTCAACTCGTTGCTGAGAACGTTGCTTCCCAGCTCGAGCGCCGCATCTCTTTCCGTCGTGCTATGAAGCGTGCGCTTCAGTTGACGATGGAACAAGGCGCCCTCGGTATCAAAATTCGTTGCGCTGGCCGTCTTGGCGGTGCTGAAATCGCTCGTACGGAGCGCTACCATGAAGGCAAAGTTCCTCTCCATACTCTTCGTACACCTATCGATTATGGCTTCACCGAAGCAGAGACTGTAGCTGGCAAGATCGGGATCAAGTGCTGGATTTGCAAGAAAGTCGAAGTGCCTGAAGAGCCACGCGCCGAGGTCAAACCTCCTGTCACGGCAGACGCCGCTGAGTAAAGCGTTATAACTTTAATTTTAATAGAATACTGATATGCCATTGATGCCCAAACGCGTGAAATATCGCAAAACCCAACGCGGCAGTCGCAAAGGGATTGCGACACGTAATCTGAAAATTGATTTTGGTGAATTCGGTTTACAAACTTTAGAGCGTGCTTGGATAACCAACACGCAAATCGAAGCTGCTCGTGTTGCTCTCACTCGCAATATGAAACGTAAGGGGAAGCTTTGGATTCGTATTTTTCCAGATAAATCCGTTACGGCTCGACCACCAGAAACCCGAATGGGTAAAGGTAAAGGTCAACCCGAATATTGGGTTGCCGTTGTTAAGCCAGGTAATATCCTGTTTGAACTTGACGGCATTTCTGAATCCGTCGCCCGTGAATCACTGAGATTGGCTGCCAACAAGCTTCCGGTCCGTACCCGCTTCATCACACGGCACCACGCCGAATAATTGTTGACATGAAAATCGAAGAAATCATAGAATTAACCCCGAAAGAGCTTTTAGCCCGTAAAAAAGAGCTATCAGCAGAGATTTTCAATCTGCGTATTCAAAAGCAGAGCGGTCAATTGGAACGGCCACACCTTATTCGTGTTGCTCGTCGCAATATCGCACGTATCGAAACCGCTTTGAGCCGTAAGGCCGGGGCAGAAACTGCCAAGTAAATGGAAGAAATCATCACTTCAGATAAACCTGCACAAAGGGGCCTGCGCAAAGTTCGCGTTGGCGAAGTTGTTTCCGACAAAATGGACAAATCCATTGTTGTTAAAGCAACCACACGCGTGCCACATCCTAAGTTTGGTAAAATCACCAAACACATCACGAAGTTCCATGCTCACGACGAAAAAAATGAAGCCAAAGTTGGCGATCGTGTCAGCATCATGGAAACCAGACCACTTAGTCGCACTAAGCGCTGGCGTCTTGTTGAAATCCTTAAACACTAATTAAACATGATCCAGATTCGCTCACGCCTAGATGTTGCCGATAATACCGGTGCAAGAATGGCTACCATGATCGGTGTAATTGGTAAAAACACAATGACTGCTCGCATTGGTGACATCATTACAGCTAACGTTAAAGAAGCTTCCACTGGTGGCACTGTCAAAAAAGGGGATGTCGTTCGTGCAGTTATTGTCCGAACCAAAAAACCCGTTACTCGTGAAGATGGTTCCTGCCTCCGCTTTGATAGCAATGCGATCGTCATTATCGATAAAGATAGCAACCCTCGTGGCACTCGTATCTTTGGGCCAGTTGCCCGTGAACTTCGTGAAAAAAACTTCATGAAAATCATCTCCCTAGCTCCTGAGGTATTATGAATCGTACTAAATTCCATGTCCGTCGCGGTGATACTGTACAAGTAATCAGCGGTAACCATAAGGGTGCTTCAGGAAAAATTCTTGAGATCAAACCCGATAAATCCCAAGTCATCATTGAAGGCGTTCGGATGATTAAAAAACATCAGCGCAAGACTCAAGACAACCCGAATGGCGCCATTATCGAGCGTGAAGGTCCTTTGCATGTTTCTAATGTGAAACTTCTCGAAAAGGTCGCAGATAAAGGTTCCAAAAAAGCAGCATAGTATTAGACATGACTAAAGAACCTGAACTCCTTACCGATTACAAAAATCGTGTTATCCCTGCTCTCAAGCAGAAGCATGGTTACAAGAATATCCATCAGATCCCAAAGATCTCGAAGGTTGTTATCAATACATGCGTAGCTTCCTCTAACGACGTTAAAGAAGCTCTCGAGATTGCAAAAACGGAATTAGCTACTATCAGCGGCCAGAAACCAGCTACGACCGTATCAAAGAAAGCGATTTCGAACTTCAAACTTCGTGAAGATCAACCCATCGGCGCAAAGGTGACTCTTCGTGGCCGTTTGATGTATGAATTCCTTGAGCGTTTGATTAAGACGGCTTTGCCCCGTATTCGCGATTTCCGTGGAGTTTCTCCCCGCGCTTTCGATGGGAATGGTAACTACACACTTGGCGTAGCAGATCAATCGATCTTTCCTGAAATCGAACTCGATCGTATCAAACGTAATATCGGTTTCGACGTTACATTTGTCACGACAGCGAGCACGAATGCAGAAGCAAAGTCCTTGTTGACCGAAATGGGCATGCCTTTCACAGATAAGGCCAAGAAGCCACCGGCTCCTAAAGCCGAAAGCCAAAGCGAAACAGCCTCCTAGAATTACGATATGACTGATCCCATTGCCGATATGTTAACTCGCCTCCGGAATTCGACTTCCGCAGGCAAAGCGGCACTTCTCGTGCCCTATTCTAAACTCAAAAGTGATATCGCTGTTATTCTCAAAAAAGAAGGATATATCAACGATTATGAACTGGAGACCATCGATGGTCACCAGCAGATCAAAATCACAACGAGATTTGTCAATAAAACCAGCGCTATCACCGGGCTGAAACGTGTAAGCCGTCCAGGTCTACGCCGCTATGTGGGTTCCACGGAAATTCCCCGTGTTCTCGGCGGCATGGGCATTGCCGTTCTTTCTACATCACGTGGAGTTCTCTCCGGTCACGAAGCGCGCAAACAAAACGTCGGCGGCGAATTGCTCGCCTACATCTGGTAATCATGTCACGCATAGGAAAAAAAGCTATCCCGATCCCGGCCAAAGTTAAGGTTTCTGTATCCCAAGCGGGATCAGTCACCATCGAAGGGCCAAAAGGTAAACTCGAGTGGACTCTACCCAAGACGATTGCTGCTTCTATCGATGGCGAGCAATTGTCTGTGACCAGAGCGAATGATCAGCGCGAACAACGTGCCTTGCACGGCCTTTCGCGTGCTCTTCTCGCTAATATGGTAACGGGTGTTACCAATGGTTTCAAACGTGAGATGGAGATCCAAGGTGTTGGTTTCAAAGCCAACGTTCAAGGACAGAATCTTAACCTGAATCTTGGTAAATCCCATCCAATCGTGTTTCATATTCCTTCCGAGGTCAAAATCACGGTTGCTGACAACACCAAAATCACAATTGAAGGTATCGACAACCAATTAGTTGGTCAATGTGCCGCAGATATCCGCTCATTCTACCCGCCTGAACCCTACAAGGGCAAAGGTGTTCGCTTCGTCGGCGAACAAGTTCGTCGCAAAGAAGGCAAAACTGTACAGTAAATTATGGCTGCAACTGATAAACGCAAACTCCGTCACGTCCGCATTCGTAAAACGCTTGCTGGAACTTCTCAGCAACCCCGTCTTAGCGTCCATTTTTCAGGACGTCATATTACGGCCCAAGTTATTGACGACTTGAGTGGTAAAACACTGGTTTCGGCGAATACGACCGAAGCTGATCTTCGTGCTAAACCTGGCACACGCGCCAATGTGGCAACAGCTATTCAATTGGGCAAAATCATTGCCCAACGAGGATCTGCCAAAAACATAACCAAGGTAGTTTTTGACCGCGGTGGTTTTAAATACCACGGCAAAGTTAAAGCTCTTGCCGATGCCGCCCGTGAAGGTGGTTTTCAATTCTAATTAGATTTCCATCATGCCTCCGAAACCAAGAGATAAAAAACAATCCCGTAACGATACTCCTAGGGAACCAAAAGAAACGACTGAGAAAGTTGTCTTCATTAACCGATGCGCCAAAGTGGTAAAAGGTGGACGTCGTTTCAGCTTTAGCGCCCTCATTGTTTGTGGAGATCAGAAGGGTAAAGTTGGTGTTGGCTTTGGAAAAGCTAACGAGGTTAGCGAAGCCATTCGTAAAGCCACCGACGCTTCGAAAAAGCGCATGGTAAAGATCGCTGTCCAACAAAATACGATTCCACACATGGTGATTGGTGAGTTTGGTGGTGGACGCGTTTTGCTTCGTCCAGCATCACCCGGAACTGGTGTTATTGCTGGTGGTGGTGTTCGTGCTGTCCTCGAAGCAGTTGGAATCCGCGATGTGTTGGCTAAGTCCCTTGGTTCTAGCAACCATGCTAACGTTGTACACGCGACGATCGCTGCACTCGAACAACTCCGTCTTAAAGAAGATGTTTTCCGTCTGCGTGGCAAAGTTCTACGCAAATCCCAACCCGCAGCAGAAGCTGTTGTAGCCTAATTTTTAGATGAGACTTCATACACTCAAACCAAACCCTGGTGCTAAGCACCGCCGTAAACGCCTCGGTATTGGCGAAAGCTCAGGAAAAGGTAAAACTTCCGGCAAAGGTCACAAGGGCCAAAAAGCCCGTTCTGGTGGTTCGATCCGCCTCGGATTTGAAGGTGGTCAGATGCCAATCTACCGTCGTCTTCCAAAACGTGGTTTTAATAACAAAGCTTTCAAAACCTTTTACGGTGTTGTCAATCTCGATACCTTGGAAAAACATTTTTCTAATGGTGATGTTGTTAACGAGGAATCCCTTCGCAAAATCGGTCTCGTTAATGGCCGTTTTGATGGAGTTAAAATTCTTGGACGTGGCGAAATCACGAAATCATTGACACTCGTTGTTGATGAAATCAGCGCTATCGCCCGTGAGAAAATTGAAAAAGCAGGCGGATCTGTTTCTATTCCTAAGGTCGAATCAGCAAGCTAGTCGTCGGTTTTCAATTCTGAGATGATTAGCGCTTTCGCAAATATATTCAAGATACCAGAACTCCGTACTCGGGTGCTTTTTACCCTTGTGGCGATTGTTATCATTCGTGCGGGATCCTGTATAACTACGCCTGGCGTTAACGCAGAGGTGCTGCGTCTTTGGTTTTTGTCACAGGCGGATGCCGCCTCATCAGGTGGAGTTGCCGCTCTATTCAATCTCTTCAGCGGTGGAGCTCTCTCTAATTGCGCCATCTTCTCCCTTGGAGTGATGCCATTCATTAGTGCTTCCATTATGCTTCAATTGCTTACGGCTGTCATTCCCCAATTGGGCAAGTTGGCTCGTGAGGATGGTGGCCGTCAGAAAATCATGCAATATACCCGGTATACAACTATCGGGTTATGCATTTTTCAGGGTTATCTCCTAGCACGTTCATTTGAGAATCCTGAATCGAACCCATTCCTTCCAGGAATCATGGACGTTATCAACAAGCTTGGGGTCGCTTTGGTTCCGATGCCTGGGCTTAGCTTTCAAATTCTTACAATCATTACCATGACAGCTGGCACATTACTGCTCATGTGGTTAGGTGATCAAGTGACCGAGCGCGGTATTGGCAATGGTATGTCCATTATCATTTCCGTTGGTATTCTTGCTCAATTGCCTGCGGGATTGATTCAAGCTTGGCGCACCTTTGTTCCAAGCGTGGCGGATGCCCAAGCCGCTGTTAATCCGATGGTTTTGGTTCTAATGATTGGATTTTTGGTCTTTGTTATAGCAGGTGTCATTGCTGTAACACAAGCCCAGCGCAAAATCAGTGTTCAGTATGCTAAGCGCGTTGTTGGTCGCAAGGTCTATGGAGGCCAAACCCAATACATGCCCCTCAAGATCAACTATGCCGGTGTTATGCCGATCATTTTTGCTCAAGCTATCCTTCTTTTCCCATCCACCATTTTAAATATGGCTTTTCCTGGAGTCGCTTGGGCTCAGGATTTGACCAATCTATTGACTTATGGATGGCTTCACTACTTGCTTTATGCTGTGATGATTTTCTTCTTCAGCTATTTTTGGGTAGCGACTCAGTTTCAGCCGGTGCAAATCGCTGATGATCTCAAGAAGTATGGTGGATTTATACCCGGTATTCGCCCAGGTAAGCCAACCGCTGACTTCTTGGATTATACAATGACCCGCTTGACGTTTGCGGGGGCGATATTCCTGACAGTTATTGCGGTACTTCCTCAAATGCTCACACAGGGACTGCGTGTCCCTTATATGACCTCGCAATTTTTCGGTGGAACCGGCCTTCTCATTATTGTCGGTGTTGTGCTCGATACCATGAGACAGGTGGAGACGCATTTATTGCAGCGGCATTATGATGGGTTTTTGCGTAAGGGTCGGATCCGTAGTGCCCAAGAGTCTCGCAGTCGTCTCAGCACTGGGAATGTCCTTCGTGACCAAACCTTGGTTTGGATGTACGTTGGTCTTGCAATCCTGACGATTGCTGGTGTTACGATCTATCTCGCTACACACCGCTAGCGATTGAATTAGTCCATTGAAAATTCAATCGAAAAACTTTCGTCTTTTAGTCTTGATGAGTCGTCATAGCGATTTCCGTCCTTCTACGGCTAGACATTTGAAGGGGCAAATATGATTCCCATCAAGCGAGACCATGAGATTGATAAGATGCGTCGCGCTGGTGAATGCGCGGCATCGATTCTGGCTGACCTTGCCACCCGAATTGCTCCAGGCGTAACAACTGGAGAGATCGATCACGCTGCCTCCCAACTTATGTCCCAAGCCGGTGTTCGTAGTGCATTCCTAGGTTACAAAAAATTTCCAGGGCATATTTGCATTAGCATAAACGAAGAGATCGTCCATGGTATTGGTGGTGCTCGTCGGATCGCTTATGGTGATGTCGTGAAGATGGACGTTGGCATCATCCGTGATGGTTGGATTGGCGACACGGCAACATCGGTTCCAGTCGGAATCGTAGAACCCGAAACCGAGCGTCTTTTGACTATCAC
>CAMBAQ010000011.1 GCA_945863785.1 Chthoniobacter flavus | reverse complement strand
AGGTCGGGCTCCGAACGGACCGTGGGTTTAGACGGAGTGGACTTTTCTTTCTCTGGGGCAACTTCGGGGCCTGCGAGCATTTCAATGACGGCGGAAGCGATATCAGTCGAGTTAAAGCCCTCTTCAAGCAAGCGGTCCGTAACGCGGGTTGAGAGGTTGCCTCGATTGAGAACTTCACGAATGCGCTCCAGCAGGCCTTCAACGCGACGCTCTTCGACTTCGCCAGCGGTAGGAAGTGTGCCGCGTTTGATTTTGGTTTTTGTGAAGCGCTCGATGAATTGGAGTTTGTAAATATCGCGACCCGATACAAACGTTACAGCCATGCCCTTGCGCCCAGCGCGTCCCGTGCGACCGATACGGTGGACATAGTCTTCCGCGTCGTAGGGAAGATCGTAATTCACCACGAGCTCGAGTTCATCCACGTCGATGCCGCGGGCGGCGACGTCTGTGGCCACAAGGAATTCAAATTCCGCCTTCTTGAACTTGTTCATTACACGGGTGCGTTGCGCCTGCGCAATGCCGCCGTGGAGTCGGTCGGCGGAGAAGCCCTGAGCGATGAGATCGTCGGCCAACTCATCGACCATCCTCTGCGTGTTACAAAAAATAATGCCAAGCTTGAAGCCGTGGAAATCCACAAGGCGAAGAAGCGCCTCAAACTTCATGCGCTGGGGAACCTCGTAATACCATTGCTCCACGGTAGGCACGGTCAATTCGCGTTGCTCGATTTTGACCGATTTGGGCGAGTTGGAATGGCGCTCGATCAGGTCACGAATTTGCTTTGAAACTGTGGCAGAGAAAAAGACGGTTTGGCGTTCAGCGGGGGTCGAGCGAAGGATCTTTTCAATATCTTCGCGGAAGCCCATGTCCAGCATTCGGTCGGCCTCGTCGAGGATGACCATTTTGACATTGCTGAGATCGAGCGTGCCACGATCCATGTGGTCCATCAGGCGACCGGGTGTGCCGATGACGATTTGAACTCCTTTTTTGAGTTCGAAAAATTGACGCTCATACGAAGCTCCGCCGTAGATTGGCACAGCGTGAATGCCGCGTTTGTGGGCGGTGAGTTTGTGAACTTCATCAGCGACCTGCGTCGCCAGCTCGCGCGTTGGGCAGAGGATCAGGACCTGAACGGAGCGATCAGCAGCTTGGCAAAGTTCAATCGCAGGAATCGCAAAAGCGGCCGTTTTTCCTGAGCCGGTTTGGGATTGTCCAACGACGTCGTGACCCTCAAGCAGGACGGGAATAGCCGATGCCTGGATCGGCGAGGGCTCCTCAAATCCGAGATCGCTGATGGCCTTTAAAATCTCGGGCGAGACGCCCAATTCCGCAAAAGTCTTCTTGTTCATTTACTATCACTACACGCACAACCATCCCACGTCACGGGTTGATTGTAGCTTAGTAGGACTTCGCCCAAATGACGCGCTGACGGCTGGGTTCTCCCGTGAATGGACAGGTGCCTGCTTCAGGTCCATCAACAAAGGGAATGCAGCGAATCGTGACCTTGAGATCGGTTTTGATCTGTTCCTCTACGGCCGCGCTGCCGTTCCAATGAGTGAGAGCGAAGCCGCCGTGGATCTCGGGTTTGGCGGCATTCGTTGGTGTGAAGAACTGGTAAAATTCTTCCTTCGTATCGATCTGACGTGTGTTCGCATCGCGGAATGTCGTTGCGCGTTCGAGAAGGGTAGATTGAATCTCATCGAGGATTTGTAGGGCTGTGGAGGGAATTTCCGCGAGCGGCAAGAAGGCTTTTTCCTTGGGTCCACGATCCCGGCGCGCGACGGCGGCGGTTCCCTGCGCGAGGTCGCGCGGGCCGATCTCGATACGAATGGGAACGCCTTTTTTGATCCACTCCCAATTTTTAACTCCGCCGCCGAGATCGCGGTTGTCGACCTCTACACCCAATGGCGCTCCATGGTAATTCAGGGCGCGGAGCGAGGCTGCAAGTGACTCGGAAGCTTCCAGAATCGAGGTCTTGCTATCTTCCTTTGGAGTGATCGGAACAATGACCACATGGGTATCGGCGATGCGCGGAGGCACAACTAATCCATCGTCGTCCGAATGCATCATGATGAGAGTGCCTATGAGGCGTGTGCTCACGCCCCAACTTGTCGTCCAAGCATGTTCGAGTTGGCCGGCGCGGGATTGAAATTGGATGCCCGATGCCTTCGAGAAATTCTGACCCAAAAAGTGCGAGGTTCCCGCTTGGATCGCCTTGCGATCCTGTACCATGGCCTCGATGCAGTAAGTCTGTACCGCGCCAGGGAATCGTTCACTTTCACTTTTCTCGCCGCACAATACCGGCAGCGCAAGGAAGTCGCGCGCAAACGTCTCATAGACGCGAAGCATTTTCATCGTCTCTACTTCCGCCTCCTCGCGTGTTTCGTGGGCGGTGTGACCTTCCTGCCACAAGAACTCGGCGGTGCGTAGGAAAAGACGCGGACGCATCTCCCAGCGGACCACGTTCGCCCATTGATTGAGAAGAATGGGAAGATCGCGCCAAGATTTCACCCAGCGCGCGTAGGCTGCTCCGATGATGGTTTCTGACGTGGGGCGAACGACGAGCGGTTCGGAAAGCTGTCCCGCGGGCACGAGTTTCCCATCTTTCGCTTCAAGGCGATGATGAGTCACAACCGCGCATTCCTTAGCGAACCCTTCCACGTGGGCCGCTTCCTTTTCGAGATAGCTGAGTGGAATGAATAAAGGGAAATACGCATTACGATGGCCGGTGGCCTTGAACATGCCATCCAGCACGCGCTGCATCCGCTCCCAGAGCGCGTACCCCCAAGGCTTGATGACCATGCACCCGCGGACCTCCGAGTTCTCTGCTAAATCAGAGGCCTTGATCACCTGCTGATACCATTCTGGAAAATCTTCATCCCTGCGGGGAGTCACTGCGGTCTGCTGTTTATCGCTCATGGCCGGAAATGATTGCGACCTTCAGCGGATCGTAAAGACCTTTTTAACAGGAGGGCCGAGTTATTTTGATATTGATCAATGGTCGGCCGCGGAAAAAAAACAAAAAAACAGGTCTTTAGCGGAGAGCCGAAAAAACGCATTTAAATTCAAAAATCTGCTCGGGGGGGGACTCGAACCCCCATGCCTTGCGGCATGCGCCCCTCAAACGCACGTGTCTGCCATTTCACCACCCGAGCTGGATGTGAGGTGTTACCCTACTGATTCTGCTTTCGCTTGCAAGCCGGATTTTTGGGATTTTGATACGCACGCTATTTCATCCCCGTTTTTTTCGGGAGGGTTTGGAATAGGTGATTTTTTTCATTGGAGCGGGTGCGGTGCCATCCGCTGTGCCGCTTTTGAGTTCCGCTATCTGATCGCGGAGGAGTGCGGCCCGCTCGTATTCAAGGCGCGAAGAGGCTTCGGCCATATCCTTCTCGAGTTCCCGAATGAGCTCGGCCGCATTAAATGAAGTCGGATCTTCTCGCAGGGAATTGGGATTATCTCCATTGCCTTTCATGATCACATGAAGACTTTCCTGCACGGCTCGAACGACGCTGCGCGGCGTGATGCCGTGCTTTTTGTTGTAGGCATCTTGCCGCGTACGGCGGTAATCCGAAATCTCCAAAAGGGCACGGATGCTGCCTGTGAGGACATCGGCAAAAAGCACAACTTCGCCATGGAGATGCCTCGCCGCTCGTCCAGCCGTCTGGATGAGGCTGGTCTGGCTTCGAAGGTAGCCCTCCTTGTCCGCGTCGAGAATGCAAACAAGCGAGACCTCGGGGAGATCGAGTCCTTCACGAAGAAGATTGATGCCGACAAGAATATCACAGTCGCCGGCTCGGAGGGTGCGAAGGATTTCCACACGTTCGATCGTGTCGATATCGCTGTGGAGATAGCGAACCTTAAGACCAACCTCGCGCAAATAGTCGGCCAAGTCTTCGGCGGTTTTTTTGGTGAGCGTTGTAATGAGAACGCGTTCTTTTTTTTCCACTCGGCGGCGGCAAAGCTCGATCGTCTCATCGATCTGAGCCTTGAGTGGACGAACGGTGATCGTCGGATCCAGCAGCCCAGTTGGCCGAATGATCTGCTCGACCACAAGGGGGGCTCCCGCTGTCGTGACATCGAGATTTTCCTGACCCTCAGCGTATTTTTTGAAGTCCAGGTTGCGACCGCCTTCGCCAAAGGTTTTTTCGGGATTCGGAATCCACTCCGTGTTTCCTGCCACACTATTGCGAATCTCAAATTGGCTAGGCGTGGCGCTCACATAAATACCTTGTGTGCTTTCCTGCATGAATTCGTCGAAGTTCAGCGGACGGTTGTCGAGCGCACTCGGAAGCCGGAAACCATAATTCACAAGCACCGACTTCCTTGCCCGATCGCCGGCATACATTCCGCCGACTTGAGGAATCGTGGCATGCGACTCGTCGACGACCAGCAAGTAATCATCCGGCAAAAAATCCATGAGCGTGTAAGGACGCGAGCCTGGTGGGCGTCCGGTCAGTTGGCGGGAATAGTTTTCAATCCCAGTGCAAAATCCCATCTCCTGCATCATTTCGAGATCAAACTCGGTTCGCATGCGAATGCGTTGGGCCTCGATGAGTTTGCCTTCACGCTCAAACTCCTCAACGCGGGCCTCGAGTTCCTTTCGGATTTCCACCATTGCCACGCGCAACTTGTCATGAGGTGTCACGAACTGCTTCGCTGGAAAGAGCGTGAATGTCGTGAGCGTCGCGCTCACGCGTCCAGTGAGGGGATCAAAGAGACTGATCCGCTCAATCTCGTCTCCAAAGAACTCCACACGCACGGCCTCATCCTCGACTTGGGCAGGATGAACCTCGACGACATCGCCGCGAACGCGAAACTTTCCCCGCGTGAAGGCGATGTCATTCCGCTCGTAGAGCATCTCGACGATCTTGGAAAGAAACGCTTCCCGCGACAATGCCTGACCCGGCTTGATAGTGACGAGCATTTGCAGAAAGTCTTCCGGCGAGGCGAGGCCATAGATGCAGGAAACACTGGCAACGATGATCGTGTCGCGGCGCGTGAGAATCGAACTCACCGTGGATAGGCGAAGGCGCTCGATCTCCTCGTTGATCGAGGAATCTTTTTCAATGTAGGTATCCGAGCGCGGAAGGTAGGCCTCCGGTTGATAGTAGTCGAAGTAGCTCACAAAATATTCGACGGCGTTGCGCGGAAAGAATTGTTTGAACTCGCTGTAAAGCTGGGCCGCGAGTGTTTTATTGTGAGACATGATGAGCGTCGGGCGGCCCATGTCGCGGATCACATTCGCAATGGTGAATGTTTTGCCAGAGCCTGTCACACCGAGCAGAGTCTGGTGGCGATTGCCGGCGCGCAGCGAGCGCGTGAGATTAGCAATCGCCCGCCCTTGGTCCCCTCGTGGCTCATATTTGGAATCCAACTCAAAATCCATAATCCTCCACTATCCTTTGCGGATCCCCGGAGCGCAACCATCCGATTTTGGCGGATCATTTTCCCCTTGCGCGATGGCGCGATTACGGACTGCATGGGAGTTGGTCGTAACATCATGTCGCATCCCACGTACTCACGCCCCGCTCGCTGGGAAGTCCTAGTTCTTCAGGGCACGCTCATCTTTCTCGCCTGCCTCTGGATTTACACTCCTGTTTATCACGGGGAGTGGCTTTGGGATGACGACTACCTGATTACTGCCAATCCCGCCATGCGATCGCTGGATGGTCTTTGGCGACTTTGGTTCGCTCCCTCGACCGCGGACTTCCTTCCTCTCACACTGAGCTTCCTTTGGATCCAATGGCAATTCTTTGGCATGGATCCGAATGGGTATCATATTATTTCCATCCTCCTCCACGCGCTGGGGGCGTGTTTTTTGTGGGTGCTACTCGTGAGGACCAAAATCCAGGGCGCTTGGCTCGCGGCCATGCTTTTTGCGATTCATCCGCTTTGTGTCGAATCGGTCTCTTGGGTGGCCGAGCAGAAAAACACATTTTCGCTTCCGTTTTTCCTCTTGGCCGCTTTTTTTTACGTCACGTTCGATCAGCGTGAATCTCGCAAATACTACTTTTGGGCGCTCTTGGCATTTCTGGCGGCAATGCTTTCGAAGAGTTCGGTCGTGATGTTCCCGTTTTTGATTCTTCTCTACGCTTGGTGGCAAAGGGGAGTGATTTCGCGACGCGACATTCTCCGATCGGCCCCGTTTTTTTTGATTTCGCTCGCGCTAGGTATGGTCACGCTTCTTTTTCAACTTCACCGCGCGATTGGTAATGAACCGATTCCGCTAGGTGGATTTGACTCACGCTTGGCGATTGCGGGAATGGGCGGGCTTTTTTATCTGACTAAGATTTTTTGGCCTTTCGGATTGCTGCCGATTTACCCTCAATGGGATGCCAATCCTCCCCAGCCTTTTTATTTTGCCGCGTGGATTCCTCTGATCGCCGCTGGCGTTCTTTTCTGGATGAAGCGAAAATCTTGGGGCCGCCATGCCTTGATGGCCTTTGGATTTTACTTCATCACCATCCTTCCTGTTCTCGGTTTTGTTGCGATGTCCTACATGCGAGTCGGTTGGGTCTCCGATCATTTAACTTATATCCCGATGATTGGGGTTCTTGTCCTAATCGCATCGGCGCTCACCCATGTGGCAATCCAACTTCGACCTGCCGCGAGGAACTGGATTTGGTTGGGCGCAGCCGCGTGCGGCGGGGTGCTCGTTTTCCAAAGTCACAACTACGCTGCCATTTGGGCTAACGAAGATGTGCTTTGGCTCCACACCCTGAAGTACAACGAAAGCTGTTGGCAGGCCCACAATCGCTACGGCTCCAGAGAGTTCAATCGCGGCCAACATGCAGCAGCTCTTCCACACTTCGAGAGGGCAACCGCATTGCGCCCTGATCTCGCTGAAACACAAAACAACCTTGGCTCCGGCTTGTTAGCTGCAAAAGATACGAAGGCCGCGGTTCTTCGCTTTCGCGAAGCCCTTCGCCTTTCCCCAGATATCCTCGCTATTCAAGCGAACCTCGGCCGAGCGCTCATGCTCGACGGCCAAAATGACGAAGCCATTTTGATCTATACAGACTTGTTAAAAAAAGCCCCCTCCCATGCGGGTTTCCGCTGCAATTTAGGAATTACTCTTTTCAATGCCGGCCGGATCGACGACGCCATCGCTACCTTCAAGCAGGTCCTCGAAATTGACCCTCATTTTAATGAAGCTAGCGACTACTTGAAGGTCGCGATCGAAACTAAGGAAAATCTTCAATAAGATTTAGAACCAGGCTATTGTAAGAGTATCAATGCACCTCTATTTTAACTTCTGAAATCGGATCCAACGAGGCCACGCATCCGATCACGCCCTCCCAAGCAAGGCGACCGAGATGGATCCGCTGATCCGCTAAGAGGCCCACCCTTTCGCTTAGCGCCATTGCACTATTCAGCCCCCCAGCCAATCCGTCGCCAGAGAGTTTCAACATCGCTTCTTTCGCCGTCCATATTCTAACAAATAATTCGTTTCCAGATTCTTCTGCGCTTTTCACCTCGATCGATTCCTGATTGGTAAAAAATCGATCCGCTATTGCGCGGAAGTCCCGCTTGCGATCGAGGAGTTCCAGATCGAACCCCACAGGCTTCATCGAAAAGGCGATGGCCACCTCGGATCCCGAATGGCTGATATTAAAATGCAGATCCTCTATATTGGCAAAAAAAGGTTTCCCAGATTTTGATATGTCTATCTTAACTTCACTCGGTGCGAGGGATGCATAGAGTGAAGCAAACGACCTCACGCCAAATCTCCCCTTCAAATAAGCCGCCTTAGAATCCGACGAACCATATCTCTCGGAAAAGGACATTTCCGATTCCGTTAAATAGGAAGTATCTGCGGATTTTCTCATTCTCCAAATCTGAATTTCGTTCTTCGTAAGCATTAAAAATGATTTTAATTCTGAAAATAAAATGGTCCGCTCAAATAAAAAGTCTTGCTTATGACGAAATAAGAGATCTTTCTTATTTTTCAAATGAAAGTCACAAGCATCAAAACAACAACATTGAAGGCGCTTCTTTCTTTAACCAAGAAAAAAGATAAGTTAATCCGTCGCATCGAGAGCATCGAGAGGCAACTGGAGGAAATCGCCGCCCATGCCGAACCAGGCAAGACAGCCGATGACATCATAGCTGAGGGATCAAAACCACGCAAAGGAATCCGGCGGAGCGGACGCAAACGCCGTTCTCCTCATGGATTTATGACGTCCGAAATCAAGAGGATGCTCGAGGCTGCAGGCGCTCAAGGTGTGAGCGTTCAGAGCGTGGTCACTAGCTTGGATAAACCCAGCAGCAACGTCGCCGTTTGGTTTAGCAACGCGAAAAAAGCGGGCTTGGTCGATAACATCCGCAGAGGTGTTTATCGTCTTAAAAATGCGCCAGTAGCCGTTGCCGCTGCGTCAATAAGCTGATCCCGAGATTGGGGGCTTTTTAAATAAATCAGCCCGCCGATCATAATAAGAGGCGCCCAGATGAAATATCGGGCGCCTTTTTTATTCGTCATTGGACTTCGGTTGGGTTTGTGAACGCTTTTAATTTTTTCTGACCTTCCGAATAGGCGACGTGTTTGTATTTTCGGAAATTGGACGCTTGCCACGGGCGCTCGCTATTGATACAAAATCCCACATCTTTCTGGTGGCGGATTTTCCCTCATTGGATTGAGGGCAGTTAGCTCAGCGGTAGAGCGGTAGTTTTACACACTATTGGTCGGGGGTTCGATCCCCTCACTGCCCATTTTTTGTTCATTTGAACAAGCGCCCCCAAGTGAGTTTTGAGGTGTTTAAAATTGACTTCTTCGCCCCATTCTAACGATCATTGCTGTTCGATAGTTCAACCCCTTACCTTGCTGTGTTAAAAATAACATCGCTTTACATCTCGTCATCGAACCTCTCGCGGCATTCGCCCTTTTCTTCAAAGATGATTTGGTTTTCTTTTATCGGAAAAAGATCGCATACAACCAAAGTAGAATGGACTTATTTTCCACAAACCTTCATAAAGACGCATTCATCACCCCTAACTTTCTAATGATTTAACTATGAATCTTTCCGAAAGATTTTTTTCCGCCATGAAATGCAAAGAAAATAACTCCCAACTTTAGAAATAAACCAACTATGCCCCCCCACTTTCTTTCCAACAATTTTTGATCCGGAAGAATGCCCCCACCAGTTAAATGCCTGAATATATTTTACGCGGCCGCGGTCGCTTTGTGCTTTGTCGTTTTTACTCTTCCAGCACAGGCCACGTCGCAAACCGTCCTCACCGTTCGTGAGGCGGAGTTCCGTTCCCGCTGGGTTGGTCCCCAAGAAGACCGTGAAGTCACGCCCCAGTATTTCGAGCCCAATGGTGGTCTTGATGAACCGGAATCCGATGAGACAGCGCCTGTACTGACTTTTGCGACTCTTTCTGAGAACATGGATCGCCTAGCGGATAATTTTCGCCGCCGTCTCCACTTCGGCCCGCTCGAATTATCCCTCGGCGTCAATAGCGGCTGGGAATACTCTTCCCAAACATCAACAGGAGAAACCTCCAACTCCGCCGACCGATCCAGCTTTTTTTCCTCTCCCACTCTTGCGATCCGCTACGAGCGTGAGATCGGACTTTGGAGCGTGGCAGCTCGCTTCGCCTCGGGTTACACTTATTACTACAATCCAGACTACACCGCTGCAGGACAAGGGAGCCAACGCAACCCGATCTCCATGACGACGGGTATCGATATTGGCTACAACGCCACACGCCTTACTCTCAATCTCTCAGCCAGCGCCTCGTCCGGCAGCGGTTACGACATCGTCACCGGTTCAAACAACTGGCAGACCTCGGCATCAACGTCCCTTTCCGCACGCTATGTCATCACCGACTCCATCAGCGCTGGAGCGGCGGCCTCGATCTCCTACTCAAAAACCTCCGATGCGCAGGTGACCACCGACCAGACAGCGCAACCGAACAGCAACACCCTCAATGTCGCCGCGAGTACATTTGTCGACTACCTGTTAACTCCAAAAACAAATCTGAGATTCATTCTTAGCGCTGGCGAGGATCTGCAAACACTCCAAAACGGCGCGGATGAAGGTCGCCGCTTTGCCGACTCCATGCTCATGGTGACCTACCAGATCGCACCAAAATTTTCTGTCGATGCCGGTGGTGGCGTGGGCTATGTGGCAGACCAAGATATCGCCAATCCGGAATCTGTCGGCGTTCGTCCCGTTTATAATCTTGGGATCAGTTACACTCCAACGGAGAAGACCTATTTTAAAACAAGTTACAGTTTCCAAGGTACAGACATTCGGCCGAACTTCAGCCTCGTGGCAGGATGGAACGCCCGCCAGAAGACCCGCCTGTCCCTCTCTGTTTACCAGAACCAAGGATTCTCCAACCTCTCTCCGGATCAGTATAATGTCACCCGAGGGGCTCTCGTTACGGTTTCCCAAACCCTCATCAAGGGCATCAGCCTCTCCCTCTCCGGAGGCTACGAGCAATCCCAGTATGTCGCCCTTTCCAGCACGGAGAATACAAACGCCACCGAAGGGCCGCCAGATTACTTCCTGACCAGCGCTACAATCAGTTGGCGTCTTCGAGAGTGGGCTTCTTGGCAGAACACCATGATGGTCACTTCGGGCCAGGGCAACAGCTCTAGCAACGATCTTCAAACACGTTTCAGCACCAGCTTGAATTTGACCTTCTAGGTAGTTCTGCTTAGTTTGAATCTGGAATGTTCGCTCAATCCCCTTCGCCTATCGGTTTTTTAGTTCTCATTTTCACTGCATTTGCGGCATTGCTGCCTCTTTCTGCAGCACCGCCAGTCCTGCCCCCTCCGCAAACCCATGCTGACCCTACATCTCCAGCTGGAGCCTACAGGTCTGCCCCCCCACCAGTGCAGGAAAGTCGACCTTCCCCTGCCGAAAAGCCTTCTGGAACGGACGCACCCCTTCCCTCCTTGATGGCGGGCGAGGGCGACTACATCCTGTCCGCTGGCGATACGCTCGACTTAATGGTCTACAAAGAGCCAGACTTGAACATGCGCTCAAAAATTGCCCGAGACGGCCGTGTCCAGTTACCGCTTCTGGGAGAGGTCAAAGTCGTTGGAATGAGCGTCAGAGAGGCTCAAGAGCACATTCGAAAACTTCTTAACGCCGACTACGTCGTGGATCCCCAAGTTTACCTGAATATTGTTTCCTACACGCAAAGGAAATTCACGATTATCGGGCAAGTCACACGGCCTGGCAGCTACGAACTTCAAGGCACCGAATCCTTGGGTATTCTCGAAGCCATCGGCATGGCTGGAGGCTTTAGTCGCATCGCAGACACGCGAAACATCACTGTCAAGAGGTCCGTGGATGGGAAACCCCAAACCATCAAAGTCAACACAAAGAAACTCGAAGATCCGCATGGCGGCAGTTTCGATGTCTTGCCGGGCGATATCATCACTGTCGGTGAAAGCTGGTATTAATCTCGATCCCGTATTTCTAATTAAGCACAACTTCCGATGAGCACAGATCAGGCCATTCAACCCCGCCCCCCAGAAGCAACGCCACCTCTGGAGTCGATAGATTGGCGCGAATATTTTCATGCTGTCATCGACCGCCTTTGGGTTGTGGTTCTATGCGTTATTTTAGGCGGTATTTATGCCGGATTCACCCTTTCCAAGATCGAGACCACTTACCGTGCGCGAGCCGTTCTTTTTATCGAGCAGGATCAGTCACGCATTCTGGATCCAAGGTTTTCGCAGGTGCGCGACGAGCAGATTCGCAGCATCGACATGATCAATACCGTTGTCGACTTGATCCGAAGTTACCCGTTTGCCCAGAGGGTGAGCGCCCGCCTCAAGCTTGAACAGGATCCGCGCTTCCTTTCGGCTGTTGGTATACCAGCTAAGGATGGAACCAACGATCGCGCAGCTGGCGCTCTGTCTGGAATGGTGGGCGTCGTTTACCGTCCCCAAACGCGTTTGATCGATGTAGCGATTACGAGCCGAGATCCGAACCTCTCCGTTAAATTGGCCAATGCCTATGCTGATGAATACATCCGATATGTGTTTGAGAAGCGTTCAGATGCTTCGAAATCTGCCACGCAATTCCTGCTTGAGGAAGCGGATCGACTGCGTAAAAAATTGCGGGTTTCAGAAGAAGCTATGCAGAGTTTTCGCGAAAGGGAACGCGCCGCTTCCATCGAGACAATGCTCTCCTCAGCCCAAGCCCAATTGAGCGAGGTTTCGAATAACCAAAGTCTCATTCAGCGCCGCATTGAGCAGATCGATAGCGATTTAGCTGTTATTCGTGCTAACACAGGCGAGTTGGAGGAACTTCTCACGCTGCCCAGCGTGGCGGCAGAACCAAAGGTGGCACAGTATTCCGAGACTTTGAATGCCCGGCAACGCGATTTGACCATCGTCTCCCAGCGGTACCGCGCAAAGCACCCGTCCTATATCGCCATCAAAACTCAAATCGACCTCACCAAAGCCGATCTCAAGCGGGTACTCAAAGATGCCGTGGGTCTTCTTGATAGCTCCCGCAATCGCCTCGAAGTTCAGTCAAAGGAACTCCAACTGGCTCGTGATGCATCCGAGAAGCGTTTACTTGAGGTGACCCACAAGTCAATCGAGTACAATGACATAAAGCGCGAACAGGAAACCGACCAGGCCCTCTATAATTCGGTTATCTCGCGCCTCAAAGAAGTCGATGTTTCCAAGCAACTCACGGAATCCCCTGTGCGTATCCATGAAACGGCCATAGGCGCAGGACCGATCCGCCCAAGCGCAATGAAGAAGTGGATCCAATGTTTACTCGGCGGTGCGGCCATCGGCGTGGGATTATCCTTACTTATGTTTTTCATGGACACGAGCATGAAAACTGTCGACCAGCTCGAGGGTATCACCGGCGTTGGCGTCATCGCGGCGATTCCTAAGCTCAGTCTCAATGCCAGAGCCAGTGTTCTTGTGACCAACGAAGAAAGGTCCGGCATCGTAGCCGAGTCCTTCCGATCGCTGCGAGCCTCGTTGACGCTTCACCGAAGCAATGAGAAAGCACGCACATTTTTGTTTACTAGTTCCATGCCCAGCGAAGGCAAGACCTTTTGCAGTTCGAATTTCGCCGTCACCCTTGCGCAGCAGGGATTCAACACCCTCTTCATCGATGCCGATCTTCGCAAGCCGGGCGGATCAATCGTGTTTTTCGGTGAGAACCGGAAACCCGGTCTCTCCGAGGTACTGATGCGGACTTGCACGATGAAAAACGCTATCGTTCCCACGCACATCGACAACTTGCAGATCATGACGGCTGGTGGCCGGGCGCCGAATCCTTCGGAGTTGCTCACCTTCGAAAATATCGACCGCGTCCTCAAGGAGGCCCTCATGAAATATGACCGAGTTGTGGTCGACTCCGCACCGCTTCTCGCCGTGAGTGACACTCTCCTCATCGCCCCCCATATCGATCTGTGCACGCTAGTTGTGCGAGCCTTCACCACACCGAAGAAAATGGTGATGAGAGCGATCAAATCTTTGGAGGAAACAAAAACCAGCCCAGCCGGCCTTATTCTTAACTTCCTGCCAAGCGGTCGCGGCGGTTACTATGCCTATTACTATTCGGGTAAATACTACGGTTCCTATGGCGCCAAGGGCGTGTATGGTGAGTAAGAAATCTATGAACACTCAATCCCTTTCTCCGAACCGCGGGTGGATGCTTGCTGGTGGTGCCCTCTCCGTATTGGTTGGTATTTTTGCCATCTCCGCGCCGGTTCTTTTTTCCTATATTCTGACGCAGTTTATCGGGGCGCTCTGCCTTGTGAGTGGTGTCATCGGTTTTTTCCAGGCCCTATTCGGCAAACAGCTTGCCCACCGAGTCCTTTCGGCCCTGTCTGCGATCATCCGCATCGCCGCTGGTTCGTCACTGTTCTTTTTCACCATCGCCGGCATGGCCACACTCACCCTCATCTTGGCAGCGGTCTTTTTGATTGAGGGCCTTATTTGCATTTTCACCTCTCTTCGCATGAGGGAAAATCCGGCTTGGTTGTGGCTTTTTCTCAATGGCCTTGTCGCTCTTATCCTAGCCAGCATGGTTTACGCCCGCTGGCCTCTGGACTCGGAATGGGTCATCGGTTCGCTTTACGGAATTCAGGCTATTTTCAGCGGCGTGACTATGCTCATGCTCGCCCTCGCTCCGAAGACGTCCGTCTAGTAGACTCGCTCTTCGAGAATATTTGTCAGGAAAATCAACCTCGGGCGTTGAAATTTTTCCCGAAACCCGCAAGAGTCCGGTCCTAGGGTGAATACAACGGCTGAATATATCGCATCGGGCTTTGAGAAAATCTCCGCAGATCTGGATTTTCTTATGGGATGTCTCCAAGAAGTTTTACACGAACTTGGAGAGGATGAAGTCGCTGAGCGCTTGCCTTGGGTTGGGACCATGGCTGGATGCTCCGAGGGATTTGAGCAGGCGACCTCAATCGCTTTCCAACTCCTGAATATGGTCGAGGAGAATGCCGCCTTCCAAACGCGCCGAGCCCGAGAAATCGAGAAGGGCAGCGAGTCCGAGCCGGGTCTTTGGCCCAATCAATTACGTGCCCTTGCGGATTCCGGCATGTCGCCCGAAGAGATTGCCGCTGCCCTTCCCACGATCCGCATTGAGCCCGTTCTCACCGCACACCCCACCGAGGCGAAACGTGCGGCTGTCCTCGAGCAACACCGCGCCATTCACACCCTCCTCACCGCGCGTGAGGCAAACCAACTCACCCCCGCGCAAAGAGACGATCTGCGCGATCAAATCAAGGTTGTGCTCGAACGCCTCTGGCGCACCGGCGAGATTCTTTTGGAAAAACCAGATGTCGCCACCGAGCGCCGGGGTGTCGTTTATTATCTTCGCGAGGTTTTTCCACTCGCCCTCTCCCGCCTCGATCAGCGGTTGATTCAGTCTTGGAAGTCCGTCGGCTTTGATGCCCGTCTTCTCGCGGACCCGCTCACTCGTCCGAAAATCCGCTTGGGAACATGGGTCGGCGGCGACCGCGACGGCCACCCGCTCGTCACCGCTTCTGTCACTCAATCGAGCTTGAGAGAGCTCCGCTTGAATGGCCTTGTTGTTCTCTACCGGCAACTGGAAGACCTCGCAACCAAGCTGCCTCTTTCAAGTAACTTTCAGGATTTTCCGGCTTCACTCCAATCCCTTCTCACAAAATTTTCCGATGAAAATCCGTCCCTAGCAGAAAGTCTCAAGCTCAGCTACTCGGACGAACCCTGGCGTCAATTTGTTCTCTTCCTTCAAGGCAAACTACCCGTCACCACAGGCGAAGTCGAAGAGGCGAAGCTCGTCGAAGGCGGGATCCAATATCGACATCCCTACGAACTCGAAGCTCATCTCGCTCTTCTTTCCGACTCTTTGCATGAGAGCGGAGCGGGCCGACTGGCCGATACCGCAGTCTCTCCAGTGCGCCGAGCACTCGACGCCTTTGGATTTCACCTCGCCTCACTTGATATCCGGCAGAACAGCCACTTCCACGATCTCGCGATCGATCAACTGCTCAAGGCCAGTGGCATCGATGCCGGTCCGTTTTCGAAGTGGGATGAAGAGCGGCGCATCGCTTTTCTAGAAAACGAACTCCGCTCACCGCGTCCATTTATTGGAGCCGATGCCCCCGCCGGACACGAAGCGGATGCTGTTCTCGCTTGCTACGGAGTCCTCCGACGGCACATTCAAAAATACGGCCATGACGGCATTGGGTCTCTGATTGTGAGTATGACCCGACGTCTCTCGGATCTTCTGTGCGTTTATCTGCTCGCGCGTGAAGTTGGCTTGGCTCACTGGTCCTCAGAGGGCCTTGTGTGCGAAGTTCCCGTCGTTCCGCTTTTTGAAACCCTTGACGATCTCGAAAATGGGCCCTCCATCGTTCGGGATTTCTTAGCCCATCCCGTTACCAAACGCAGTCTCGATTTTCAACTTCGCGGTGTGACCCAAATCCCTTCGCCCCACCGCAACCTGCCGATCCAGCAGGTCATGATCGGGTATAGCGACAGTAACAAAGATTGCGGCATTTTTGCAAGTCAGTGGGCCCTCCATCAATCCCAGCAAGCCCTCGCCATGGCAGGTTACGAAGCCGGTGCCAAGATTCGGTTTTTTCACGGCCGAGGTGGAACGATCAGTCGCGGCGCAGGTCCGACACATCGCTTTCTGGATGCGCTTCCGCGTGGTTCGGTTCGCGGGGATCTGCGCGTCACCGAGCAAGGTGAAACCATTTTTCAAAAATATGGCAATATCGCGTCAGCGGTCCACAACCTCGAATTGTTGCAGGCCGGTGTAGGCGCGGTTTCTATTCAACAATCCCAAAGTCCCTCAGACGAAGACTTCCTGCTCACTTGCGAGTTCCTTTCCGCAGCAAGTCGATCGACCTACACATCGCTGATCCAGCACCCGCATTTCATGGCCTACTTTTCGGAAGCCACACCGATCGATGCGCTAGAAACAAGTCGCATTGGTTCTCGTCCCTCGCGGCGAACCGGTCAGCGAACATTGGCTGATCTACGCGCTATTCCGTGGGTCTTCAGCTGGAATCAAAGTCGTCACTACCTTCCAGGCTGGTTCGGCGTGGGCAGCGCCCTTCGCGAACTCGCAAACACCCGCCCAACCCTTTTCCAAAGACTCTCCAAAGGACTCAAAAAATCCCCTTTCCTCTACTATGTTCTCACAAACGTGGAGACGAATCTTGCGAGCGCGGATCGGGATATCATGTCCCTCTATGCGAGTCTTGTAACTGATCCAGAAGTCAGAGAGACGATACTCGCTATTATTCTCAACGAATTTGATGCGACGCGCTCGATGATGGCTGAGGTCTTTGGAGGCAGTCTGGAACTCCGCCGCCCACGAATGCTCAAGACCCTCGCTCTCCGCGACGCGGGGCTACGTTCCCTTCACATTCACCAAGTCGAACTCCTTTCTAAATGGCGCACCACGGGCGCTGCCTCGACACCGCTCAAGGATAAACTGCTTCCCCAAGTGCTCCTGAGCATCAACGCGATCGCGAGCGGGTTGCGAACGACCGGATAATCGGCATCCGCTCAATCAGGGTTGCACTAGCTTCATTGCTTGTGTAGTAATCAAAACCTCACGCTGAAACCTATGGCAAAGATTTACAATAATATCGTCGAAACCGTGGGCCACACCCCCCTGGTCAAACTCAACCGCGTCACAGCCGGTCTCAACGCCACTATCGCTCTCAAATGCGAGTTCTTTAATCCGCTCGGCAGCGTGAAAGACCGCATCGGCATGGCCATGATCGAAGATGCCGAACAACGCGGTATCCTTAAGCCAGATACCGTCATCATCGAACCTACCAGCGGAAATACCGGCATCGCCCTCGCGTTCGTCGCCGCGTCAAAAGGCTACAAGATTATCCTCACCATGCCTGAAACCATGAGCCTCGAGCGTCGCACCCTGCTCGCCATGCTCGGAGCGAAGCTTGTTCTCACTCCTGGTTCCGAAGGAATGAAAGGTGCTATCGCCAAGGCCGAGGCTCTCGTTCAGGAGACCCCAAACGCGTGGATGCCTCAACAATTCAATAACCCTGCGAATCCCGCGATCCATTCAAAAACGACCGCTGAAGAAATCTGGGCCGACTCCGATGGAAAAGTCGATATTCTGGTCGCGGCCGTTGGAACAGGCGGAACGATCACCGGTTGCGTAGAGGCGCTCCGTTCTCGCAAACCCTCGTTTCAAGCGATCGCCGTGGAACCAGCAGACTCTCCTGTCATTTCTCAGACTCTTGCCGGTCAGCCCGTCAAGCCAGGGCCACATAAAATCCAAGGCACTGGAGCCGGATTCGTCCCCAATAATCTCCACCTCAAAAATGCCGCTGGTGAAGCCCAGATCATCGAGTGTGTCCAGGTCAGCAATGATGACGCTTTTGCCATGGCACGGCGCCTAGCCAAAGAGGAAGGTATTCTTGGTGGTATCAGCACCGGTGCGAACGTCCACGCTGCCATCGAAATCGCAAAGCGCCCCGAGAATGCAGGCAAATTGATCGTCACGATTGGTTGCTCGACGGGTGAGCGCTATCTGAGCACAGCCCTCGCTGACGCAGCACGGGCGGAGGTGGGCGGTTAATATGGCAACATCACAAACACCCATTTTACAAGGTCCGGTTCTCGAAGATTCCGCCTTGGATAACGAGCTCTTCTGGGAAAAAAATAAATCCCGCATTTTTACTGGGGCCGCGATACTTCTGTTCACCATCGTGGCCGCAATCGGTTGGTTTATTAAAACCAACCAAGCCAATAGCCATGCTCAAAAACTCCTCGCTGAGGCAACTGGGATCGAAGGCTATCAAGCCGTCATCGCTAAATATCCTTCCAGCATGCCAGCCGCCGACGCTCGCATGCGCATCGCTTCCACATTGCGCGAAGTAGGCAAACTGGACGATTCCACGGCCGCCTTCCGTGCATTTCTGAAAGATTTTCCACAGCACGAACTGGCTGGAGGCGCTCTGTTGGGGATCGGACAAAACCAAGACTCAGCAGGTGACACCGCATCCGCTATCGCGACCTACCAGCAAGTGGTTACACAATATCCCCAAAGTTACGCGGCCCCCTATGCCGCGTATTCCGAAGCGGAAATTTATCTTCGCTCGTTTCAACGTGAGGAAGCCCGCCGTTCCTACAACATGATTGGCTCGCAATTCCCGCTGTCACCTGTGGCCCGCATGGCGGCATCCCAATTGTCTCGCCTCGCAGGGACCCCAGGACCCCAAGGAACCACGGGTTCGATAGAGGCCACGGTCGCGAAACCCGTCGTCGAAGCCGTCCCTGTTCCCACGAAACCTTGATTGTTTTCCGCCTGCGCTGAGGGCCACCCATGCGCTACCTGATTCTCTTTGGCTTTCTGCTTTCAGCGATTTCCGTCGAGGCCGATGTGCTATCTCCGCAGACCAAGCAAATCGTGGTTTCCATCGCTCCTGATTGGAACGCCTCGACCGGACGTCTCCAACTCTTCGAAAAAAAGGATCGCGAATGGGTGCCAGTAACGCCGGCTTGGAATGTTCTCTACGGTCGCAATGGGCTTGCGTGGGGAATTGGCGTGCAACCCACGCCCAAAAACGACCCCCATCCATTCAAATGCGAGCACGACAAACGTTCTCCCGCCGGCATTTTCAAAATTGGTAAAATCTTTACCTATGATTCCGCATTGCCCAAGGGGGCCGATTTTCCCTTTCACACGATTTCCAAAAGCGACGCCTGGATCGACGACCCCGCATTGCCGAACTACAACCGCCATGTACAAGTCAACCCTCGGAATCCGCCGCCTTGGTTTGAGAGCCAGCGCATGCGTTTGGACGATCCGCCTCACCGATGGCTTATCGAAATCCGCCACAATGCGGAAAGTCCGATTGCGGGTGCTGGGAGTGCGATCTTTTTTCACATTCAGCGGGGTCTGAAAATTCCATCCGCCGGTTGCACGGTGATGCCAGAGCCTCGTATTCGAAATCTTATCTCCTGGCTGCGCGCGGATGCCATGCCGTATTACATCCTACTACCACGCACTGAGTACATCGCCCTTTGGAAAAGCTGGGGCCTCCCTTCCCCTCAATCGGCAAGGCAACTTCTCGACTAGGAACTCACCCCAACTTCAGAGCAGATCGATCTGAAAAATATACGGGCTGTGCTTGGAGCCTAGCACTAATTCATTGGTGCCAGGCAAAAGGTCATGGGTGAGTCTCTCGCTTTTTACACCTAAAGGAACGCCATTAACGATGGTCCCAAGTGTGCTTCCCCGATCGCGCACAAAGTAGCGATCCCCCTCACGCTCGATCGAGCAATGGTTGCGAGAAATCTGGAAGGGCAGGGTATCGGCTATCTCAAAATCGTTTGCAGAAAAAATCTCTTTTTGGTGTGGCGCAGAATGCACTTTCCGCCCAATGCAGAAGGGAAATTTAGCTAGTTGTATCGCTTCGTAGCCATCGGGCATTTTGGACGAACAAATCGGCGTGCCGGGAGTTAATATGACCGTTGAAACGGCTGTTTCTTGGATTGTTTCGGTTTCCATGTGAGTTTTTGAAAGACGTGAAGATGAACTGGAAATGGGTGTCGGGTCATGCGGGGGAACATTTTCCAACGTTGCCTCTTGGATCTGAGTATTGTGATTTATCTCATGATGGAGGCGGTTTGTGACAGAGCGCAAACGCTCAAATAAAGCCGAGAGGTAGGGAATGGATCTTTCGGGCTGAGTGAGGAGGGTGGACTGAAAATCCTGCGGGGCCATGATTTCGCATTCCGTTTGCTCTAAACACTGGGCGCTAGCCGACCGTGGCCGCTCATCAATCATGGCCATTTCTCCAAAAATATCTCCCTCGCCGATTTGAGCCAGTATCACAGGCTTCTCATCGGCAGTCGCCGTCAGTTCGACCCGCCCTTTAATAATGCGGTAGGCCTCCTGACTTAAATCTCCCTCTTTAAAAATGTAGCTACCAGGAGCGAATGTCGCCATTTTTGTCAAAGTGGTATGTTTTGTATCTTTGGTTGATGATGTTTATTTAAGCGACCGCATCCTGCAACCAAGCCAGCGCCTTGGTGTAGCTTTGACGCTCGAGGTAATGACGGAGGGTGGGGTCGGTGTCCGAAGGAAGGGTCGCAACTAATGCGTCCAGATTCGCGGCGGCGGATTTCAGCGCCTCAAGGTGCGCTGCAGAGTCACGGTCACGGAAGGCGTGATCGGCTACGATATCGAGGCGCGTTTGGACAGCTACTCTGAGGTTTTGATAAAGGCTCATGTTGCGGAGGGCTCCTCCTCAAGAGTCTCAGGCTGGAGGTTCTCCACAACGGAGGCAGCGATCGCGATATCTTCACTTGCGAGGTTCTCGGATTTTCCGAAAACATTCGCCACGCTTTGATCGGATTTCACGGAGTCCTCCGATTTTCCGCTAAACTTCACGCTGACGAGTTTGCTCACGCCGTGTTCCTCCATGGTCACACCATAAAGCATGTCCGCGCGGCTGATCGTGCGTTTGTTGTGCGTGATGACGACGAACTGGCTCTGACCGGTGAAACGATCGAGGATTTTGATGAAACGCGTGATATTCGACTCGTCCAACGGCGCATCCATTTCGTCCAGCACGCAGAAGGGGCTAGGCTTAACCATGTACATGGCGAAGAGGAGCGAAACGGCTGTCATCGTTCGCTCGCCACCCGAGAGGAGGCTGATGCTCTGGAGTTGCTTGCCGGGCGGCTTTGCAATGATGTCGATTCCGCTCTCAAGGGGGTCGTTCGCATCCACCAAAACGAGATCCGCACGTCCACCGCCAAAAAGCTCGGTGAACATCTCTTGGAAGTTGATGCGGACTTTTTCGAAGGTGTCTGCAA
>CAMBAQ010000010.1 GCA_945863785.1 Chthoniobacter flavus | reverse complement strand
GCATGGCGTAGTCCATGTGCTGGTAGGCGCAACCGCCGCACTCGCCAAAAACGGGGCACTTTGGCACAAGGCGACGAGGCGAGGCCTCGAGGATCCTCGCCAAATCAGCCTCTGCGTGGTTTTTCTTCGATTTCACCACTTGCACGAAGACGCGCTCGCCAGGCAATGTGCCGTGAACAAAGCATCCCCGTCCATCCGGCAGTCGTCCCACACCCGCGCCACCGTAGGCGATACTTTCAATTGAGATAGTCGTTTCCAATCTGCGCAGGGTAATTTGTTATCGGCCATTCGACCAAACAAAACATCCACGCTTTTTTTGCAGTTGGAGAATGGATTTTCCCTTTCCCCAAAGCGAAGCGGGGTTAGAGATAAGATATGTATTTCGCCTACCGCCGCTGGCTGATCTCTGTTGCGATCCTTCTCGCGCTCGCCTTGCCTCTGCTGGCACAAATCCAGAAGGGCGAGACCTTGGTCAAAGCGACCTTGATTGCAGATACGGCAGCGGTTGTTCCTGGGAAGGATTTTCAAGTCGGTCTGCTTTTGGAAATGGCTCCCGATTGGCACACCTATTGGGAATACAGCGGCGACGCGGGTTTCCCGACCCGTGTGCAATGGACGTTGCCGGAGGGATTACACGCCGGACCCATCCAGTGGCCCGCCCCTGAGGCCAAACTCGAGCCCGGTGAAATCCAAACCTACGCCTACGGGAACCGTGTTCTTCTCCTGACCACGATCACGCCGTCAGTAGAGGTGTCGAGCAGCGTGACGATCCGAGCCAAGGCTTCCTGGCTCGCTTGCAAGGACACCTGCATTCCGGGCGAAGCGGAAGTTCAGCTGGTCTTGCCTGTGGGGGCTTCTGCGTCGCCCGATAATGTGGCGATCTTTGAAGAATATCGCAGTCAGATCCCCGTCCCCGCCGTGCCCCCATTCGAGCTGACCTGGCGGAGAAACGGGAAAATCCTTCAACTCAAGGTGGGAGGGTTGCCTCCCGCGACCGCGCTGGCGCTTTACCCTCTTCCCAGATTGGATCAAGCCGTAGGACACCCCAAGAGCGTTGCTCCTGACACGATGGAACTGAGCGTCGAGGGTGGTTTTCGTGGAGTTTTAGCTGTGGGTGAGGGGGCATCGCGGCGGTCGTGGGTGGTGGAGGAGTCGCCAAGTTCGGGGGCTATCGAGAAGGCCACCGTCGCTCCGATGGGACTCTGGTTGGCGTTATTCTACGGGTTTCTGGGCGGGATGATCCTCAATCTCATGCCGTGTGTGCTGCCAGTGATATCGCTCAAGATCTTCGGTTTCATCCAACAGGCGGGCGAGTCGCGGTGGAGGATTCTGTCGCACGGCATCGCCTTCATAGGCGGCATCTTTGCTTGGTTTCTCGGATTAGCGGCCGTCATTATCGCACTCAAATCCGGCGGGAGAGAGGTCACGTGGGCCTTCCAGTTTCAAAACCCTTGGTTCAACATTGTCATGGGGACAGTGGTTTTTGTTTTTGCCCTGAACCTTGCCGGGGTCTTTGAGTTCCTGCTTCCGGGTCGTACGGCAACGGCTTTGGAAGCGGCAGGATCAAAGGGAGGGCACACGGGGTCCTTTTTTCAAGGGGTCTTTGCGACCCTGCTAGCCACGCCCTGCACGGCTCCCTTTCTGGGCAGCGCTCTGGGGTTTGCATTCAGCCAGTCGGCGGCAGTGATTGTGGCCATGTTCGCGTCGGTGGCTGCTGGCATGGCATTGCCCTACCTGCTTTTGACGGCCCAGCCGGGGTGGATGAAATTTTTACCGCGTCCGGGAATGTGGATGGAGCGCCTGAAGCAGTTTATGGCCTTCCCGCTTTTCGCGACGCTCATATGGATTTTTTCAATCCTCGGTGGTCAACGCGGCTTGGATGGGATGATCGCGTATGCGGGGTTCCTTCTTTGCCTTGGCCTTGCATGTTGGGTTTATGGAGCCTTCTGTGGACCGGTGGGACGTCATCGGTTCCTTGCGCTCTGCATTATTGCGACGCTTTGCATTGGCGGGGGATGGTATTTCCTAGGTCAGAAATTTGCCCATGCAGGAAAAAAGGATACGAACGGCATAGACTGGGTTCCCTTCAGCCAAGCGCGATTACAGGCGGAGTTGGCGGCGGGTCGATCCGTATTTCTGGATTTCACCGCTGACTGGTGCATCACCTGCAAGTTCAATGAGCGGACGGCGATCGATACGGCCCTCGTGCGAGCGCTTTTTGAATCTAAGAAAGTAGTGCCGATGAAGGCCGATTGGACAAACGCCAACCCCGAAATCACCGCTGCTCTCCAAAGTTTCGGGCGCGTGGGAGTTCCCTTTTACGTGATCTATCCGAGTGGGAATAGGAACACGCCCGTCGTACTTCCCGAGCTTCTCACCGAGTCGATTTTGGCTGATGCCCTGAATCGTCTTCCGTGACAGCTTGCGTAAGCGAAATTGCAGTGGCAGTTTTAGGATCTATGAAAAAATCACTTCTCCTTCTGATGGCGCTGGCGGGATTTCTTCACGCTGACGTCGAGCTAGGCCAATCGGCGCCTGATTTCACTCTCCCGAATTGCGAGGGCAAACAAACGTCACTCTCTGATTTTAAGGGGAAAGTGGTCGTGCTCGAATGGATCAATCCAGGGTGCCCGTTTGTCAAAAAACACTATGTTTCCGGCAATATGCAAAAACTGCAAAAAGAGACTGCTGGCAAGGGAGTGGTTTGGATTTCTATTTGCTCCTCCGCTCCCGGAAAACAGGGTCACATGGCTGCGGGAGACGTTGCCAAATCGTGTGCCGAAAATGGCTCCCAAGCTACGGCCTACGTCCTCGATGAGGATGGAAAAGTCGGTCGAGCCTATGGAGCTAAGCGAACCCCTGAGATGTATGTGATCAATGCGGAGGGCGTTCTGGTTTATCGTGGAGCGATCGATGACAAAAAGTCTACGGATCCTGCGGAGATCGCTGATGCCAAAAATTATATTCAAGCAGCGGTTGCGGAAACGCTGGCAGGCAAACCAGTTTCCGTTCCGAGGACAGAGGCTTACGGATGTTCGATTAAATACGGAAACTGAAGTGGCGCAGGGTTCGATGAAGCCCTATTCCAAAGACTATGGAGTGGTCGTAGCGGGTGTGGCGCTTGGAGCGAGTGTTGCCGCTGGAGTGACTATGGGAGGGCCTGCCGGAATGCTTGCCGGAGCGGTTTGGATCGGTGCTGGGAGATCCAAGGCAATGAGTTCGGACATGGTCACAAACTTGTAGCCTTTGGCGCTGAGAGTGTCGAAAACGGCCGGCATAGCTTGCACTGTGGATGGGTGGATGTCGTGAGCCAAGATGATGGCCCCAGGAGCGGCTTTTTCCGTGATGAGTTTGGTCACATGCGCGGCATTGCGGATTTTCCAATCCAAAGAATCGACCGACCACATGGCAACGGTGAGTCTGAATTCTTCGTTGAGACGTTTGGTGATCGAGGCGTTGATGGCGCCGTAAGGGGGACGCATGAGGGTCGTTTGAATGCCTGTGGCCCGATGAATGGCGTCATTAGTGTCAGCGATCTCTTTTTTTAAAGCGTCGGGAGCGAGCTTGGTGAGTTGCGGATGGGCCCAACTGTGATTGGCAACCTCATGGCCCTCGGCAACGATACGTTGAGCAATCTCAGGGTATTCGGCGACCCTTTTGCCAACGAGAAAGAAGGTCCCCTTGATGCCGCGCTCTTTCATCATATCCAAAAGCATTGGCGTCAGCTTCGGGTGCGGACCATCATCGAAAGTGATGGCGATCTCGGAACCTGCGACATGGCACTTGTTGTAGGAATGCTTCCTTGGTGGAAGCGGAGTCGGAGTCGGTGTTGGCTCTGGAGTTGGATCAATCAGTGGCGCTGTTTGAACAGTGGGGAGGCCGGTTGTAGCCGCTTCGGCCGTTAAAGCTGGGCGTGGGGGGAGTTGGGCCTTGGCGGACAAGGAAGCGCTTGTGAGGTAAAGAGCAGAGACAGCGACGACGAGCGCCGTGAGTGACCAGATTTTGAGTTTCATGCTTATGGGAGGCAAATTCGCACAAGAATAAGGGAATTTACAGAAACTTTTAAATGAGACATTGAATCAAGGTTTCCATTGAAGTTTGGTGCCGTTGGGAAGCAGTTTGGCGGCCCGGATGATGTCCCAATTGGAAACGCGAAATCCACCGATGCCTTCAAATGAATTCATTTCTGAGGGCAAGCTGGTTCCGTGAAGTCCAAAGGGAAGAGGATCTGTAGAGTCTCCTTTGGCGAGGTTGATCCAAAGAACGCCTACGGGGTTATTCGGTCCGGGTGGGAGGATTTGGGGTGCCGAGAGTGTCGCTCGGGCCTGTACAGGTGTGGGATTCGGATTGGTGTAGAACGGACTAGAGGTCTCCACTTGGACCACGCGCGGTTCCTGATAAGTCTCCATGGCTGGGCGCGGTATGGTGCCTAGGATTTTCCACTCCCCTCGTCCGGCAAGCCCCGGGCGGGCCTTCGAGAGAGGCATTGCGGCGACGATGTGCCCCGACTTGCGGATTTCCAGTAGGGCCATCCCCGTGATCGATGCCGTCACGGGTTGCGCGGGATCGGTCTCAGGTTGCTCCGAGGTCAGGGAAATATTTTCGATTTCAAACGGAGTGACATTCGGAACATGAAACGAGGTGCCGACTGGAGGGTATGATCCGAGGGAAGGATTGATTCTACGAAGATAGGACTCATCACAGTGAAAGCGTTCCGCAACAAATTCCCATGGAGACCGGTAAGCCAAGAATTTCGTAGAGACCATTTCATCATAGGTTGGTGGAGGTGGTGGCGTAGGTTTGGGGGTTGGCTGGGCCTGTGCCGATGGAGCGTGGGCTCGGGCGGCTTTGGGCGGGGCGATGAATCGAAAGTCGGCTGCGCGGAGAGTGTAATCCGTCGAGGGCGATGAGATTTCTGTGGGTGAAGGAACTTCGCCCTTCTCGCTTTGGTAGAGTTGAAGGATTCTTTCAAAGTCGGCGTTAGGCGAGTCGCTGATCGGGCCGGTTGAAAACCCCTGGCGGTCCAGAAACACACGCTGAGCGACGATGTCAGTTGGCGGTGCTTGAGCGGCGGCATCAGTTCCCTTGCTTGGTGTGGCTTTTGTGGCACGGCGCTCTTGGGGTGGGGGAATCTGGAGGATCTGGCCGATTTGGATAAGGTCGCCGGTCAGTTGATTATGCGTCTTTAAATCGGACGCGGAGACTTTGAACTTCTTGGCGATACGAACCAATACGTCGCCTTTTTTGACTTCGTAGGTAGAGGGATTCAGAGCGAGTTGGTTTGGCTGGGCCGTGGAAGCCGTTGGGTGAAGTGCTGGAATGTCCTGGATGGGGAGGCCCCAGTCTGAATCCGCATTCGCTTCGACGGCCCACTTCCATTTTATGGCACGTTCCAATCCGGGTTCCAGGCGGGGGCCGGTGGAGGTCTTTGCAATCAGAGAGGTGCTGGCGACCGAAAACAGAATCATCATCGCCAGCAGAGTGGCGAGCATTTGGGAACAAGGCTTCATTGAGGAGATCGATTATGCTCGAGAGGCATGCAGCAAAGCTCTCTTTGTTTGCAGTGTGTTTTCTATGGAGGTGAGGGATTGCGTGTTGACCACATCGTTTTTCGTCAGCCAGCCCTTGCGTGCAATGCCAACGCCGAAGATGATGTCTTGAAGGCCCTCCGTCGTGTGAGCGTCGGGATTGATCGAGCATTTCACGCCCTTTTCCCTAGCAAGCGGCCACCAGCGCCAATCCATGTCGAGTCGACGAGGGTTCGCATTAAGCTCAATGATTGTTCCTGTAGCCGCAGCAGCTTCGATGATGGCGGGAACATCGAGTTGATAAGAGTCCCGACTCAGGAGGAGCCTGCCGGTCAGGTGCCCGAGCATGGTGACGTAAGGATTGGAAATCGCGCGAATGATACGGGCCGTCATTTCGGGCCCAGGCATGGTGAAGGAGGAGTGCACGCTAGCGACGACATAGTCGAGCGAGGCGAGGATCTCATCGGAAAAATCAAGCGAACCATCTTTGAGGATGTCGCATTCGATGCCTGTGAAAATACGGAAATCTGGGTCAAGGGCGTTGAGTTCGTGGATTTTTTTGACTTGTTCCGCGAGGCGCTTTTCATCGAGTCCGTTTGCTTGAAACGAGCTTTTGCTGTGATCGGCGATGCCGAGATAATCGAGCCCGAGTTCCTTTGCGGCTTTGATCATGTCCTCCAGCGAGGCTCTGCCATCACTCGCGGTTGTGTGGTTGTGGAAGGTGCCGCGCAAGTTAGTCCACTCGATCAGGTGCGGAAGCTTGTGGTTTTCGGCGGCCTCGATTTCACCCATGTTTTCACGAAGTTCGGGTTCCACGGGATCAAGGCCGAGAGCGCGGTAGATGTCGTTTTCCTCGTGGATTTCAGGTAAAGGCTCGAGGAGTTCTTTTCCCTCCGCCGGGCTGAAGCGGTATTCATTCAGCGACCATCCGCGGGCGAGAGCCCGTGAGCGCATGCGAACATTGTGTTCCTTGCTGCCGGTGAAGTAATTCAAGGCGAACGGAAATTCCTCGCCACGAACAACGCGAAGATCGCACTGAATGCCGCTTTTCAGAACCACGCTCGATTTGGTCGCTCCGTGGGCGAGAATCGATTCGACCAGAGGATGAGTGGTGAAGAAGGCCATCACGCCTTCCGCGTTGCGGGAAGAAACAATGAAATCCAAGTCTCGGACGATTTCCTTTTTGCGTCTAAAACTTCCCGCGATCTGCGCGAGATTGACGTCGGGATGGGTCCGTAAGTCTTCGAGAAGTCCCGCAGCCAACGCAGCAATATCTCCAAAGCGGAATGCGCCTGCAAACTTACGAATGTGTTCGATGGCTTTAAGAATATTGGTCGCCGTTTTTTCACCAAAGCCGGGGAGTTCAGCCACAGAACCGCTCTTGCAGGCCCGTTCGAGCTTGGTGATCGAGTCGATTCGCAGGGAGTCCCAGAGGACTTTGATTTTTTTTGCACCCAGCCCCTGAAGATCAAAAAGCGTGAGAATATCAGGAGGGAATTCGTCGCGGAGGTTGTCGTAGTAGGCGAGGCGTCCGGCAGTGGCGAGTTCCGTCATTTTTTCTCCGGTGGCCTTGCCAATCCCATCCACGGCGGTGAGACGGTCTTCAGCGATGAGGGTTTCTAGCGGCTCGGATAGGGTCTCCAAAGCTCGCGCAGCATGGGTGTAAGCGCGGATTTTAAAGGGGTTCTCGCCTTTGAGTTCCAGCAGACGGGCAATATTTTCAAAGATGACAGCGATTTCGTCCTTGTTCATTTGAGGTAAGTTTGGAGTCGGTTGCGCCAGCCTGGTAGCCACTGTGCTTCATTGCGGGCGGGGGGAGCGTTTCTCACGCGGCGTGTGAGAACCGCATTGGCCGCATGTGTAAAGGCAGGTAACGCTGGCTCAGAAGGATTCATATTTTCCAGGACTTGTAAAAGCCCCCAGCCTGCGCCGTTGTAGCGCTCCGTGGGATTGACTCCCTCGCCTTTGAAGTTCACATAATCCATCAACGCGTAAAAACCGAGAGGCTGTGCGGCGACGCGTTCAAAGTTGGATCGTACCAATGCGGATTTGCTGGGCCCAGCGGCCTGAAGCATTTTGGGAAGAGACGATTCGAGTCGCATGGCCGCGAAGCGAGTTTGAAGGGCGATGGTTTTCGAGAGAAGGCTTCGCAATTGGGTGAGCCGAGGACCTTGTAGGTCGGCCACAAAGCTCGCTCGAGTTTTCCAAGGGCAGGCACCGAGCATCCAAGCGTCCACGGTTGCTCCATTTGAATCTAGATATTTGGCCAATCCGGGCCAACTCTCTTCAAATGGCCCCCTCTTTCCATCTGGATACCATATAAAGTGGGCGATTCCGAGTGAGGGAAACGCCTCGCTTTTGTTCCATGAAGTGAGGCCCGATATGGTGCCGGCGCATTCATTGGTCCAAATGCGTTTGCCGATCTCCATCGCTTGCTTGTCTGAAAGCTTCACGTCTGCAGCCTGGCTGGGAAAAAGGGGCAACAGGGCGGTTGCTAAAAAGAGAATCCATTTCATATAAAAGAAGGAGGTATCATGACGCAAAAAAAGGAGGGGCGAATTTTAATCCTCGGATGTCGGTGGAAGCGTCGATTGGCGTCTTGCTCGGAAAAATTCCCGTAGCAAATGGAGGCATTCCTCGGCCATGACGCCTGGGGTGATCTCGCTTCGGTGGTTGAGTTGTGGCATTTGCAGAATATTTAAGAGGCCACCGGCTCCGCCGCCTTTGGCATCCGGGCATCCAAAAATAACCCGCCGCAGTCGCGCGTGTACGATCGCGCCTGCGCACATCGGGCAGGGTTCTTTCGTCACGTAGAGGTCGCAGTCCGTGAGACGCCAATCTTCCATGGCGGCCTCGGCTTGCGTGATGGCGAGCATTTCCGCGTGCGCGGTGGCGTCCTTGAGCATTTCCACTTGGTTCCAAGCGCGAGCAATGATCTGACCCTCTCTCACGATCACGGCCCCCACAGGCACCTCATCAGCGGCAAAAGCCCTGCGTGCCTGCCGCAAGGCTTCCTTCATGTAATATTCATCGTTGGCAATTTCCACGTTCATAAGGTATGCCACACATATGCTTTCGCGTAAAATCATCGTTGCACCCTCGATTCTTGCCAGCGACTTCAGCCGGTTGAGCGACGAAGTGGAGCGTGTGACTTCCGCTGGCGCGGATTGGATTCATTGCGATGTGATGGATGGTCACTTTGTGGACAACATCTCCTTTGGGCCCGCCATCGTCGAAGCGGTATCCCGTTACACCTCGCTGCCGTTGGATGTTCATCTCATGATCGATCGTCCCGATCGTTATTTGGAGCGCTTCATGCCTTTCGCCTCCTCGATCTCTGTTCATCTGGAAGCCCCCCACGATGTCTCAAAAACTCTGGCCACCGTGCGCGAGGCCGGGCTCCTTGCCGGACTCGCCATCAGTCCTCAAACGCCCATAGAAAAAATCGAACCCTTCCTCGGGGCCTTTGATATTTTGCTCATCATGACCGTGAATCCCGGGAGAGGCGGCCAAGCTTTCCTCGCCGACATGCTGCCGAAAATCGCCCAAGCCGCATTTTGGCGCTCCCAAAACAGAATCGAATTCCACATCGAGGTGGATGGGGGTATCAATGCCATCACGGCGTTGGATTCCGTCCAAGCGGGTGCCAACATTCTTGTTGCGGGCACGTCCGTATTCCGAGCCCCTGATGCTGCCGTTGAAATCAAGCGATTGCGTGAAGTTTGATTTTCCACCGACACGTCCATGAGTAAGTCAGCGTTCTGTTTTTCTGCTCTCTTCAAAGTGCTGGCCCTCGGGGTCATTATCGGCGCTACAATAGTTTACATTGCGAACTTTCGACCGACGGATTCCGGTGTTTGGTTTGGCAATAATATCGCTCCCGCGCGAGCGGCGTATCCTTTTGAACTCACTGATCAGGATGGGAATCGCTTTCGCTTGGCCGACCAGCGGGGCAATGTGATTTTGCTGAATTTTGGATTCACAAATTGCCCGAATATTTGCCCGACCTCGCTAGCGCACTTGGCGGCCACATGTCGGCAGCTCCCGGATTCCATTCGCCAGCGGGTGAGAGTCGTTTTCGTGAGTGTTGATGAGAGGGACGACATTGCGGTTCTCAAAAAATACATCCCTCTTTTCGATGAGAAATTCACTGGATTGACCGGGGACAAGGAAACCATTGGAAACGTCGCGCGTGCCTATGGCGCTTTTTATCGGAAGGCGGAATCCGCCACGAAGGACGATGCGGATTATCTCATCGACCACTCGACGAATACCACGCTCATCGATCCGGATGGGAATCTCCGGCTGGTTTATAGTATCGATCAACTTTCCAAAGGGGCGGAAATGGCTGGTGACATCCTGCAGGTTTTTGGTCTTCCGAGGCCCGCTTCAAGTCCGAACGGAACCCGGCCATGAGATTTTCCGTCGGGATTTTGCCTTTATCGGCATTTTTGCTGGCCGCCTGTGGGCCGGCGCCGCAAGCGGAGGTTGATACCACCCCTCTCAACGGGCGGGAAATTTATGCCACTCGATGCGTGTCCTGCCATCAGGCCGATGGAAGTGGCATTCCGGGGCATTGCCCCCCGATGGTGGGATCGCCGATTCTTGCGGGTTCTTCGGATGATTTGATCCGCCTCATCTTGCTTGGGAAAAAAGGTCCGATCGCACGCAATGGGGTCACCTACAATGGGGTCATGCCGGCTTGGCGATATGATCTCAATGATTCCCAAATCGCTGATGTCGTGAATGAACTCTACTCGCGCTGGCAACCTCAGAGGGCGGCGATATCGCCCGAGGCTGTCAAAAATATCCGCCAATCGCTGGTCGGAAGACAACCCTTCTCTGATCCTTTGCCTAAGTGAGCGGTTGATATCGTTATTCTGAAACAAAAAAAGAAGCCGACCCTTTCGGATCGGCTTCTTGTTAAGTTTGTTTCTCTAATTTAAATTAGAAAGCGAAGCGAAAACCAGCGCGAACGGCAACTGCGTTCTGTGGATCAACGGAAGAATAAACGTAGCGAGCATCGGAGAAGAGACCGATGTTGTTCGTTACACGATATTCCAAACCACCGCCAACGTGACCGAAGCCGTGACCGGCGCGATTGCCACCGTAGGCTGCACCACCGCCAACGAGGGCGTAAGGAGCGAGGTTGAGCGAGCAGATTGGGAGACGGAGGAAAATGTTACCTGCGGTAGCCCACTCGGTGGTGTTCTTGTCACGACCGAAGATGTCTTGCTCGACACCGATACCGATGAATTTCGTGAAGAAGTAGTTAACACCAAGTCCACCACCCCAACCTGGTTGACCTTCATCGAAGAAGGTTCCAAGACCGAATGCGTCAACTTGAAGCTCCTGATCCCGGAATTTGCATTCGGAGACGGGGGCAACTGTTTCTTTGAACGTTTTGGCTGAAGTGCCAGCGAAGGCACCTGTCACCGTTACGGCGACTGCGAGTAATGCTACTGTTAGTTTTTTCATAGTATGTGTAGTTTAGACGATCCGGGTAAGAGAACCGTCGAGCTGCAATCTTTATAGTTAGGAGGCTAAGGTCAAACAAATATTTTCATTTGTAGGCTAGGGCATTCGCCCCACTATACGCATTTAAACATTCGGTTTTTCGGATCGGATTTTTTCTTTTTCCAATTCCCGTTTCTCTTCGAGGCGGGCGATTTCCGAGACGAGTTGGTGCCGGATCTCTTGCTCCTCGAGAAAGATCTTTTTCTCCGCGATCGAGGCGGCGATCCGAATATCGACTTCGGCCATGCGTTGCTTTTGCTCATCGGTGAGCGCGCTGGCAGGTGACTGTTTTTCCAAGCGACCCATGGCGAGTTCGTATGCGGATTTCATGTTTGAAGGTTAACAAACAAACGGAATCTGCCACAGAAAAATTGCGGAAGTCGTGGAGGGAATGTTTAGTGTTTCATTTGAATGTCCCACCTAAGGTTATTGAGCACAGATTTTGACGGCACCCTGATCGAGCACTTTTCGGATGGTCGCTGCACGGCGGACTTCGCCGAGGTACTCCGGCAGCATAAAAAACACGGAGGCGTGTGGGCGGTGAATACCGGTCGGGGGTTGGTCCATGCAATCGAGGGTGTGGAAAAATTTCAGGCCCCTGTGCAACCGGATTTCCTTCTGACCAATGAACGTGAGATATTCCACCGAGCCGCTGATGGACGTTGGGTGCCGGAGACGGGTTGGAACCAGACTTGCTATAAGAGGCACGACGAGTTGTTTGAAAATTCGAAAGCAATTTTCGATTGGCTTCGCTCCCATGTCGATTTGAAACCCGGCATCAGTCTCGCGGAGGAAAATGGCCAGATCTGCGGAGTCATCACTTCCACCGAGGCGGAAATGACGGAGTTTGTCGATTTATTGGAGAAAGAAAGCGCGATGGCGCCAGACTTTTCCTATCAGCGCAATACGATCTACCTTCGGTTTGCGCATCGCGATTACCACAAAGGCTCTGCTCTTGGGGAGCTTTGTCGAGTGCTGGGAATTAGACATGACGAAGTGCTTGCCGCCGGCGACCATTTCAACGATCTCCCGATGCTGGACGGTCGCTTTGCAGCTTATCCGTGTTGTCCCTCAAACGCGATTCCCGAGGTGTGCGAGACGGTGCTCGCCGCCGGAGGGCATGTCGCCTCGAAGCCTGCGGCGAATGGGATCGCGGAATCCTGGCATTTTTTCCATACGGACCGCGTTTCATGAGTCTGAAAACCATAAAAAAAATCCGTGCCAAGCTGGGGGCAGCTACTGTCATTACTGATCCAGGAGCCGAGTACAGTTCGGACAAGTGGTTTGCGAGGGGAGTTCCTGATGCGGTTGTTTTTCCATCCAGCACGGAGGAAACGGCCTTTGTGATGAGGGAGGCTGCGAGAGCGGGGATTTCCGTTACCCCCCGTGGCGCTGGCTACGGATATGTCGGCGGCTGCACGCCGTTGGAAGGCGGGATTGTGATTTGTATGGATCGCATGAACCGGATTCTCGAGATCAATGGCCGCGACTTTGTTGCCGTCGTTCAGCCGGGCGTCATCACCGGTCAACTGCAAGAGGCCGTTCGTGCCCAAAATCTTTTTTATCCCCCGGACCCAGCGAGCCTGAAGGATTGCAGCATCGGGGGGAATATCGCGACCAATGCGGGAGGTCCGCGTTGCTTAAAGTATGGCGTGACCCGCCACTATATTCTCGGTCTCACGGTTGTTCTGCCCGATGGCAGCATTGTGCCCTGCGGGGGGCGGACTCATAAAAATAAAACCGGCTTTGATCTAGTGGGTCTGTTCACCGGATCCGAGGGACTGCTGGGCATCGTGACGGAGGCCAACTTGCGCTTGCTTCCGCTTCCTCCGGCAAGGGCCTCGCTATCGGCCGGCTTTTCTTCGATCGAAGTCGCTGCCGAAGCGATCCAAGCGGTTTTTGCCGCCGGTTTTCTTCCCGCCGCCTTGGAGATTGCGGATGCCTTCACTCTCAATGCCGCAAGGGCCTACAACCCCAAGGCCAAGTTCCCGCCTGGCGATGCCCAGATCATCATGGAGGTGGATGGACAGAAGGCGAGTGTGCGCAGTGAGGCCTCCGCATTGGAAAAAATTCTCCAGAAGGCTGGCGCTCTCGGGGTACAAAAAGCCACCACAGAGAAGGCTTGTGATGCAATATGGGGATTGCGCCGCGTGTATTCCCAGTCATTGAAAGCGACCGGACTGAAAAAGCTCAATGAAGACATCGTGGTGCCCCGTGGGCGTTTGGTGGATCTGATGAAATTCGCCGCTCGGCTCCAAAAGAAATCCGGTTTTCCGATCGCCTGCTTTGGACACGCGGGCGATGGAAATATCCATGTCAACATCATGGTCGGTGACGCGGAGAACTTAGCAGTTCAAAAAAAATCCCGAGCCGCATTGGACGCGCTTTTTTCGCAGGTGCTCGACTGGAATGGAGCCATTACGGGTGAGCATGGTATTGGTATCGCCAAGAAACCATGGTGGAACCAAGCGGTTCCTCCATCCACTCGGAATCTCCACCGCGTTTTGAAGGAAGCCATCGATCCAAGCCGGTTATTGAATCCAGGAAAGTTTGTATAGCCCGAATTTCGTAGAATTGATCACAGGGTGCACGATGTTTTTGCGATCTCCAGGACCAAGGGATTCCTGTAAATCCTGTGCATCCTGTCTAAAAACCATTTCCTGCGGAATGCGTGATTCTGCAGCGGGACTTTTAGGAAAGAATTTTGATGTAGGCCTTTTGGCGTAACCCATCGATCCAGCGTTGCTGGGCTTTCATACGCTCTTTCTGGATCAGGCTTTTTTCGATTTCCTCGCGGACTTCGGTCATGGGCTTTAAGGACGCATTCTTTCTAGCTTCAACCATCAGGATATAGAACGACCCCTGGATTTTGATGATCGGGCTTACTTCTCCCGCCTTGAGGGCAAAAGCGGCCTTGGTCAGTTGCTCGTTGAGGGTGTTGCGCTCGATCCATCCCCAATCTCCGCCGGCATCTCGCGTTGCCTCGTCCTCGGAATACATCTGGGCCATGCGGTCAAAGTCGGCGCCGGTTGTGAGTTTTTGGCGAATTTCCTCGGCGACTTGATCCTTGTTGGCACCCGAGATGATGTCGGTCGAGCTTCCATCGCGCAGAACGATCATCCGCAACTTCACCTGCTCCGGCAAGGAATAGGCAGGGCGGTTTTTGTCATAGAAGGATTGAATCTGAATGGGCGAAATCACGTAGCTATCCGTGAGTTTGGCCTGTCGCAGGGCTTGGACGATGATCTTTTCCTTTTCGATCTCTTTGAAGCGGGTGAGCGTGTAGCCTTGGGCCTGAAGCGTGCGAACGAAGGCGGCGCGATCCCCACCGAATTCTTCGCGAATGATAGTCTGGACGCGATCATCCACAACGTAGTCGGGGATATTTGCGCCTTTTTCCTGCATTTTACGGAACTCCTGAATGATCAACTGGCGGTCGATGAGATCTTTGAGTGCGGCGAGGCGCATCTCTTTGACTTTATCGGCAAGGTCGGGGCCATTGTAGCCCTCACGCAAGGCGCGCTCGCGGGCCCCGATCAATTCCCGAACCTGGGAAATCGTGATAACGTCGTTGTTCACGATCGCAGCAACGCCGTCAATGACCTCCGCTCGTTGAGTCTGGGCAGCGTAGGCTCCAAAGGTGGTGGCGAGAATCGCGAGTGAGGCCAGAGCAAAACGTCTCATCGGTTGGGAAGGTTTTCCAAGAAAGTTAACACTTCGCGGAGCCTAGAATCGGTGTCGGGAAGCGTCAAGCGGGGAAAGCGACTGCCGATCATGATAAAATGGTCGCCCTTTGTGATCATCAGCTTGTCGTCCCGCACTTCGACCATGGGGATTTTTCGTAGAGAGGCTTCGATGCGAATCGCAGCGCAGGTGAGGGCATTTTCCGCTGCAGGTGGTATCGGGCCGAACCGGTCTCGCCAAGTGGTGCGAAGCTCATCGGCCTCGGTTCTTGTGCCAACCTCAGCAATTCGACGATAGGCCTCGATTCGTAATCGAGGGTCGGTGATGTAGGAGAGGGGAATAAATGACGGGCTCCGATTTGCCGAGGCAATGAAAGCGGCCTCATCCGAGATCAGGAAGTCGAAACGAAGCGTCGTATTCGATGATGTGCTTTTCTTGCCATGAACCGAGTCCACTGCCCGCTTCAGCATTTTACAATAAAGGTCGAACCCGACGGCGATGATGTGGCCGCTCTGTTCCGTGCCGAGGAGATTGCCCGCGCCACGGATTTCCAAGTCGCGCATGGCAATTTTAAATCCGGAGCCGAGTTCCGAGTATTGCTTGATCGCGGATACACGCTTGCGGGCCGCGCCGACGGACATCAGTTCTCTGGGAAGGAGGAGATAGGCATAGGCCTTGTTGCCGGAGCGTCCGACACGCCCGCGAAGTTGGTAGAGATCCGCGAGTCCGAATCGATCGGCCCGGTCGATGATGATGGTATTCGCGTTAGGAATATCGAGTCCGCTTTCGATGATCGTGGTCGAGACAAGGACGTCGGCATTGCCTGCGGTGAAGCTTTGCATGACGGCTTCGAGTTCCTTTTCTTCCATTTGCCCGTGGCCGATGGTGACGCGGGCGTCTGGGACGAGTTCGCGGATGCGGTTAGCGACGCGTTCGATCGATTGGATGCGGTTGTGAAGGAAGTAAACTTGGCCGCCGCGTGCGAGTTCGCGCTTCACCGCGTCTCGGATGACGCGCTCATCATAGCCGCAAACGACGGTTTCCACAGGTAGGCGGTTGGGTGGCGGAGTCTCGATCACCGACATGTCGCGTGCCCCCATCAGGGAAAGATAGAGCGTTCTTGGAATCGGTGTGGCTGAAAGGGTGAGGACATCAACGAGGCGGAATTTTTCTTTAAGCGCATCCTTGTGCTTCACTCCGAATCGTTGTTCTTCATCGACCACGACGAGGCCGAGATTTTTAAATGCCACATCCTTGGAGATGATACGGTGGGTTCCGATGACGATATCCACACTGCCCTCATTGAGGGCTTTGATGACTTTCTTTTGTTCGTGCGGAGTGCGGTAGCGGCTGAGGAGCTCAATCGTCACAGGGTATTCGCTCATGCGTTCCCGGAAATTCTGGAAATGCTGCTGCGCAAGAACGGTGGTCGGCGCGATGATGGCCGCTTGGCGTCCCCCCGTGACCGCTTTGAAAGCCGCGCGAATCGCGACCTCGGTTTTTCCAAATCCGACATCGCCGCAGATGAGGCGATCCATCGCGCGGGAGGATTCCATATCAGCCTTCGTGTCCCTGATTGCTTTGATTTGATCGGGTGTTTCGGTGAACAGAAAGGATCGCTCGAATTCTTGCTGCCAGTGGGAGTCCGATGGAAAGGCATGGCCAACCGCCGTTTCGCGTTCGGCTTGGATTCGTAGCATTTGGGAGGCGTATTGGTAGATGCCTTTGGTTGCCTTTTCCTTGGCGCGTTGCCAGCGTCCGCCCCCCATCTCCGATAGGTCGGGATATTTTTTTCCGAGGCCGACATAGCGAGCGACCTGCCAAGCCTGATCGAGCGGAACATACAATCGCGACTTGTTTGCAAACTCCAGCACGAGAACGTCGCCACCGCCGTCGGGAGATTTTTCGAGACCTTCGTATCGCCCGATTCCATGATCCAGATGAACAACCAAATCGCCCTCCTCGAATTCCGAAAAATCCATCATCGGTCTCGCTGAGCGCATGCGATCGCGGCGGAGTGCAGCCCGATGGGCTCGCTGACTCGCGGAACGGCCAAGCACCTCCGCTTCGGCAAGCAGAGCGAGTTTGGCCTTCGGACAAACAAATCCGCGCGTGGCTGTGGCGGTGAGAAAAATCAGCTTATTCGCATCGAAGTCAAAGTCCGAGGCGACTTCGCGGAAGCGTTCACCTTCCCCCTCGTTCGCGCAGGCGAAGGCCACAGTCCAGTCATCCGAGGCCCAACTATGGAGTTGGTTAAAAAAACGATCCCGTTTGGCTTCGTTCAAGACCAGATCCCCTGCGCCCATATCGGCGAATGGGGGAGGGTAGAAAGCGGGGAATTTTGATGTTAATTCACCGGCGCCAATGCTGATGCCGCCATCAGGAGCTTCGGAATCAATCGTGATAACGACATCTTCCTTTCGCAAATAATCACGAAGCACACCCTCGCTTGCGCCAGATTTTCCCGTGTAGATTTCGCACTGACCGACCGTTTCCACTGAGGTCTGGGTATCAAGGTCGAACTCGCGCAGAGACTCGATCTCGACATCATACCATTCCACCCGAACTGGCCGAGGTTGCTGCCACGAGAATATGTCAAGAATCCCACCGCGCCTCGCAAATTGGCCGCGTGCGGTGATCTGTGGGGCGGACTCATACCCAGCTGCGTCGAGTCGTTCGATGACATCTTCCATTCGGATTTGCTGTCCGCCGGAAAGGGTGAATATTTCGCGAAGAACGGCATCTTTCGCCGTGGTGGGGGATTCCCATTGGGCCGCATGAATCACGATCACCTCGCCGTTGCTTTTGTCCGCAAGCGTTCGAAGGAGGTCGAGTCGCTCGGATTCGGTTTCAGCATCCGGTAAAGCCTCGGGGTTGGGTAGTTCCAAGTCCGGAAAAAGCCGCACTCTCGGACACCACGCAGCGAGTTCCGCAGCAAACTCTTCTTGGCTCCGCACATCATTGCAGACGATCCAGGCGCGTTGCGGGATTTTGCGTAATAGCAAAGCCGCAACGAAGGGGTGAGCAGATTCCGCTACGTCGGGAAACGTGCCGGCAGGTTTGAACTTAAGCGCCCGCGAGGATTCGGATAACTTTAAAAAATCCTCAGACGTCAAAAATCTCATTGCGGTATTTTTGTTGCAGGGGGACGACGAGGTTCTCGAGTGGGCGACCATCAAGTTCGGCGACGCTCCGAACTCCGTAGCGGCTGTTGGTCAAAAAGCAGGCTTTGGCTAGTTGGAGTTGATCGCTTTCGATGACGGTTTCTTCTGCCCCTGTGTGAGCGAGCGCCCACGAGCGCACGGCGCCATCGCGCGCTCCGGTCGCGAGAGTTGGAGTCAACCAGTTCTCGCCGATTTGCAAAAACACGTTCGCCATGCTCGCGCTCACGAGCATCCCAGCAGGATTGAAAAGCAAGGCTTCGTCACAATCCGATTTCTGTGCGGTGGCGAGCGCATCGATGTTTTGCCAATAGTTTCCTGTTTTCCACCCGCCGGGACGTGGAAGGTAAGGGGCAGCGCAAGTCATGACCCGTGCGTCAGCAAGCTTCCAGGTGACTTCGGTTGGTTCGAAGATCGCGAAGAGTTGACCATCAAAGGGTGCAGTCGGTTTTCCCGAACCGAATGTGAGATAAAAGCGCAAAAGACCAGTGCTGGTTTGAGTGAAATCAAAACGCGGCATCGCAGGGAGACGGGCTTCGCAATCAGATGCCGCTCTTGCTAGACGGGCTAGATGATCGTTCAGTAACAGCGGGCGAGAGTCTACAACGGCCACGGTCTCAAAAACACTCATCCCATAGCGAAACCCCCGATCGTTTAAATCGATCGAGCTCGCTTCCTGCCAGATGCCATCAGCGAGCTTCCAAGATCCCATAGGTGACTTTGCTTCTTCGTGTTTCTGCGGAGAATGGCCCTTGTAAAGTTTTCATTCCTCGTCTTCTTCGGATCCGCTGTTGCGATCCAGTCGTTTCCGAAGTGTGGCTCGGGTGATTCCTAAAAGCTTGGCCGCCCGCACCTGATTGTCGCCCGTTTTTTGCATCGCGCGAAGAGTGAATTCACGTTCGATCCACGGAAGAAGCGGGAGGGCGGTATCTTGACTGGCGGCTTGGAAGAGAACCTCGATGGCCCGTTCTAGGGGCATCAGGTTGATGTCGCCCTGCTCGCTCTTTCGTAAAATCTCTGGCTCCTCAGCACCCAGTGGGATGTCCTTCGGCAAAAGGATATCAGCGGTGGACATCACAGCGGCGCGTTGAAGTGTGTTCTCGAGTTCGCGTACATTTCCCGGCCACGGATAGGCTTCCATGACTCGGAGGGCTTCCTCGGAGAGCTTGAGGGGAGGGGCGTGTTTGTGGTTTGCGATCTTTTGCAAAAAATACTCGGCTAGAAGCTTCACGTCCTCCGCGCGTTTGCGAAGTGGCGGAATTTGAATGCGGACGACATTAAGTCGGTAGAAGAGGTCTTCGCGGAATGTGCGTTTAGAGACTTCCTCCTCGAGGTTTTTATTCGTGGCGCAGACGATTCGCACATCTGTCTTGAGGGTTTCGTTTCCTCCGACGCGCGAGAACTCGCCTTCCTGCAGGACACGCAGGATTTTACTTTGAACCTGCAGGGGCATTTCGCCGATTTCATCTAGAAAAAGCGTGCCCTTATTGCACTGCTCGAATCGGCCAACCCTTTGGCTGTGGGCTCCTGTGAACGCGCCTTTCTCATGGCCGAAAAGTTCGCTCTCAAGAAGATTGTCTGGAATCGCGGCGCAGTTGATAGCGAGAAAGCTCTTGTTGCTCCTCGCGCTGTAGCTGTGGATGGCGCAGGCGACGAGCTCCTTGCCCGATCCGCTTTCGCCGGTGATCATGACGGCGGCATCGCTGCCTGCCACGCGACCGATCATTTTGAATACCTGCTGCATGGCTTCCGAGCGGCCCACGATCTCATCGCGATGTTGCTCGACGGTGAGTTGGGGCTTGAACGCATTGGCCGCCTTCACTTCGGCGGCGGCCTGGAGGGCGGCATCCGCTACGACCTTAAGGTTGAAGGGAAGTTGTTCTTTGCGCACAAAATCGAAGGCCCCCATTTTCATGGCTTCGATCACAGACTGGGTGGTGCCGAAAGCGCTGGTCAATATAACTAGCGCGTTGGGTGAGTGTTTTCTAATGCGAGCCAGCAATTCCATGCCGGTGAAGGGATGAAGATTCATCTCCGCAAAAACCAATTCTGGGTCCTCGAGGCAGAACGTCTTGTATCCTGCGTCAGAGGAGGTCTCGATCAGAACGCGCGTCTGGTTGCTTTGTAACTGATGTTGCGCCCATTCCAAAAAATCTGTGTCCCTATCGACTAAGAGGATCGTCTGTTGCTTTGCCATATTCCCGTTAAAATCCCATATTCAACAGGAGTCGCAGCCAGAGCGGAAGAGATTTTTGACATCCCATTCTTGCCTGTCTGCAATCTCCTGCTTTTCTGGTGCTGGAGTATGAGGTTTCTCGTTTTGTTAATTCAATTGCTGTTTGCGCTTGGCGTTGCCGAGAGTTTGTCCGCCTCGACGCTCACGGATGAATTGAATGCCGAGCAAAAAAGCGCCGTCGCTGCCGGATCCCAGGTGGTGATTCGAGAGGAGATTCCCGGTCAACCTTGGCCGCGTGTGCGCGTATTCCAGAGGGTTCATGCCTCGCCGGAGGAAGTGGCGGCTGTTTTTTTTGATTACGAAAATGCCAAAACTTACATTCCTGATGTTTTAGAATCCCGGATTTCGAAACGTATTTCACCACACGTTTTTGAGGTCGATTACAATGTAGATGTCCCGATTCTCCCTGACGAAATGTACACCGCCCGGAATGAACTTGAGATGCCCCAGCCCGGTTCCTACCGGATTTCATGGAGGATACTCAAGGCCCTTCAAACCAAGGCGGCCGTAGGAAATCTCCGCGTCGAGCGCTACGGAGACGGGGAATCGCTTATTTGCTACACGAACCTAGTCACTCCTGGATCCAGCATGGCGGGCTTACTGAAAAATATGGCCATGGAAAGAATGCAAAAGGTAGTCGCCGCCATAGCCAGTCACTCGCTTAAACAAAAGACCGAGGCTCCCCACGACCTCGCCCGCCAAGTCGAAGCCCTCCGAGCAACGCTTCCTATTTCCACACCTTCACATCCATCCGATAAGAAACCCTGATATGTCATCGAAACGAACCAGTCTGTTGATCATTTTCCTCACCATCTTTATCAACATGGTCGGCTTCGGGGTTGTGATCCCCGTACTTCCACTCTACGCCGAGAGGTTTGGCGCCACCACATGGGAGATCGGTTGGCTCTTCGGTATATTTTCCCTCATTCAATTTTTTGCCTCCCCGATTTTGGGGCAGTTATCGGATCGATTCGGTCGGCGTCCGGTTTTGCTCATTAGCACGCTTGGAACCGCCGCCGGTTTTATCATCATGGGAATCGGTCAAACCCTCACGATGCTTTTTGTGGGCCGTATTATTGATGGAGCCTCCGGCGGCAGTATCGGAACCGCACAGGCCTATGTGGCCGATATCACTGCTCCAGAGGAACGCTCCCGCGCGATGGGATTGATCGGGGCTGCCTTCGGGCTCGGTTTTATTTTTGGTCCCGCGATCGGCGGGGTGACTGCGGCGCATTTCGGCTACTCCGCCCCGATGTATGTCGCGGGGGCCTTGGCTCTGATCAATTCCGCTTTGATTCTGCTCATACTCCCGGAGTCCCATCCCAAGGAAAAACGAGAACTCACCAAAAAGCGGGAGCCCCTCTTTCCGGGTCTGTTTCAGCATGTCGAGGTGAAGCCCTACATAACCGTTATCGCGACCTATTTTTTCATGATTGCCGGCTTTTCGATCATGACGGCTGTATTCGCCTTGTTTGTTTTTCACAGATACCAGTTTGACGAAAAATCGACAGGCTACCTCTTTGCCATGATCGGGCTCATTGGAACGATCATTCAAGGCGGGCTGATCGGGCGTTTGGTGAAGAAGTTCGGCGAGTCGCGCCTCGCTGCGGT
>CAMBAQ010000009.1 GCA_945863785.1 Chthoniobacter flavus | reverse complement strand
CAAAAGGTGAGCGCCAAGGGCGGCTATGCAGCTGGAAAATACGTGGTTTCATTTGTGGGATTCATGCCCGCCGAGGATCCGCGCTTTGTTTGCCTGATCATGGTGGATGATGCCAAAATTGCTTCGAATTTGAACTACGGAGGACTTGTTGCCGCACCCATCTTTTCACACGTCGCAGAAAAGGCCGCGCGCCACTTTGACCTGACTCCGACACTTCCCCCTATTCCTTTGCAAGACACACCCATGGCTAAGGCCGAAACATTGAACGAGGCCACCCACTAAAAAGCCATATGCGACTCACCGCCCTTCTTAAATCTTCAGAAATCCCACAAGGGCTCGCCGACCCCGAGATCACATCCCTTTGTTACGACTCACGCAAAGCCGAAAAGGGATGTCTTTTCTTTGCTCTCCCAGGAAAAAACAACGATGGAGCCGCATTTGCCGCACAGGCCGCTGAAAAGGGGGCCGCTGCCATCGTTGCTGAAAAATCCATCGACCAAAGCGATTGCCCGCTAGTGCTCGTATCCGATGCTAGAAAAGCCATGGCCGATATCGCTGCCGCATTCCATAGCCAGCCCTCGCTCAGCCTCAAAACGGTGGGCATTACAGGCACGAATGGCAAAACCACTACGGCCTTTCTAGTAAAACATCTCCTGGATGCTGCCTACATGCGATGCGGTCTCGTGGGGACGGTGAAATACATTGTTGGCGACAGCGAGGTACCCGCACCCCATACCACTCCCGAATCGATCGACCTCCAATCGCTGATGGCAGCCATGATCGATAGCGGAAGCCGGGCCGTGGCAATGGAAGTTTCGAGCCATGCTCTCGTTCAAGACCGGGTTCGAGGGATCGAATTTGATGCTGCGATTTTCACGAATCTCACGCAGGACCACCTCGATTATCACGGATCGATGGATGCTTACTACGAAGCAAAAGCACTCCTCTTTGAGTCCCTCGCTCATCAGAAAAATAAAAAAACACGCGCTATTATCAATGCGGACGACCGATTCGGTCAGAAGCTCATCGACCAATTTTCAAAGAGGATCAAAATTCTCACCATCGGTCGAGGTGTCCACGCCGATTACCGCGCCACGTCGATTCGATACGATCTCAATGGAACAACTTTCGCCCTCGAAGCACGAGGAAAAAGCTACTTAGTTCGTTTGCCTCTTATCGGGCTTTTCAATGTTTACAATGCTATGGGCGCCATTGCCGCAGCGACTGCCTGCGGCGTGGAGTTGCGAAACTCGATTGCTGCATTGGCAACAGCGCCCCAAGTTCCAGGCAGGTTGGAACGCGTTCCCGCAAAGAGACATTTTCAGGTTTTCGTGGATTACGCTCACACCGATGATGCACTCCGAAATGTGCTTCGCACTCTACAGGAACTCAAACCCACGCGCTTGATCACAGTATTCGGCTGCGGTGGAGACAGGGACCGCACCAAGCGCCCGCTCATGGCTGCCGCGGCAGAGGAGCTTTCTGATTGGGTCATCATGACTTCAGATAATCCCCGAAGCGAAGATCCGGATGCTATTTTGAAGGAAATGCAGTTGGGATTGCGTGGAAAAAACCACGAAATCATCCCCGATCGGGCATCAGCAATTCATCGCGCCATTCAATTAGCTGAAGCAGGGGACATCGTCGTTATCGCTGGCAAGGGGCACGAAAAATATCAGGAATTGAGTGATCGCAAAGTCGCCTTTGATGATGTCGCCATCGCCTCACGAGCCATCAGCGAGAAAAAGGGAGGAGAGCAAAGAAATGGATAAAACCTCCCTTAACGAGATCGCCAAAATGGCCGGAGCCAAGCTTCTTCAGGGCTCACCGGATCTGCTGGTATCAACAATCAGCAAAGACTCCCGCACTATCCAGCCAGGGGATCTTTATGTCGCTCTTCATGGGGACAATTTTGACGGTAACGCCTATGCCTCTGACGCACTCGCCCGTGGAGCTGCGGCCGTTTTGCTGGACTCAGCAGAAGCGGCTCATTCAATTCCTGCTCCGCACGCCGTTTTGCTTGTAGAGGACGGGTTGACCGCTTTGACAAAACTGGCCACCGCATGGCGCTCGAAGCTGAATCTCAAAGTCGTTGGAATCACGGGTAGCAGCGGAAAAACCAGCACAAAGGATTTCACAGCAGCCGTTCTAGGAAGCCGACTCAAAGTCGTTAAAACGGCGGGCAATCTCAACAATCACATCGGTGTCCCACTTTCCATCCTCACTGCAACGAGCGAGGATCAAGTCGCTGTATGGGAAGTCGGCATGAACCATCCCGGTGAAATCGCCCCGCTAGCTGCGCTCATTAAACCGGATTGCGTCATTATCACTAATATCGGAGTTGCCCACATCGAGCACATGAAAACCCGCGATGCGATCGCTCTTGAAAAAGGAATGCTCGCAGAAAGTGTGAATCCCAGCGGGGCTGTGATCCTCGTGGCCGAGGATGACAAAACAGAATCCATCGCAAAACGAAGCCCATCCAAAGTCACCCGAGTCGGATTAACAAAAGGCGATCTCGTCGCAGAATCCCTCGAGAGCACAGAAAAAGGGACCACTTTTACGATCACTCACGAGGGAACCAAATATGAAGCCTCCATTCCCGTTAGTGGATCCCATATGGTTCAAAATGCCCTCCTAGCCATTGCGGCAGGACTGGAATTAGGAATTCCCCTACCCTCAGCAATCAAAGGTCTCTCACGCGCAAAACCGACAGGCGGAAGATTGGAGCAGAAGACCCTACGTGGCGTTCTCTATCTCGACGACACCTACAACGCTAATCCCGATTCCATGGAAGCTGCCCTCCATACATTGCGCCAAATCAGCAGCCAAGGACGTCGCATCGCCGTTTTAGGAAAAATGGGTGAACTCGGTGACTACGCCGCGGAGGGATATCAAAGAACCGGCGTTGCCGCTGGGAGACATGCAGACATTCTCATCACCGTTGGCAAAGAAGCCTCCGCCATCGCGGAATCTGCGAGAAAATCCGGATTAAGCCGAATTCACGAAGTCGAAGAAACCGCAGCAGCGGCACGCATGCTTGAGCAACTGGCAAGACCGGGCGACATCGTTCTTGTCAAAGGAAGCCGCTCGGCCCGCATGGAAACCCTCTTCCAACATATCCCAAACTGATGCTTTATTACCTATCTGAGATTTCCACATGGGCTTCTAGTCGAGGAATCGACAACGATATTCTCAAAGCGCTAAATGTATTTTCCTACATCACATTTCGCGCGATCTGCGCGGGAGTAACCGCGTTTGTTTTGAGTTTGGCCTTCGGAAATCTGGTGATTCGCAAATTGATTTCATTGAAGTTCGGCCAACCCATCCGCACCGCAGCCGAAGTTCACAAGCTCCACGAACTCCATGGCTCAAAAAAAGGCACACCCACCATGGGCGGCGTCCTGCTGATAGGAACAGTCGTTGTGTCCACGCTTCTTTGGGCCAAGCCCGAGAATCCCTTTGTCTGGCTCGTTCTTTTCAGCACGGTTTTTATGGGAGGCATCGGCCTCTACGATGACTGGTTGAAGGTGAGCAAAAAAAGCTCCGATGGTATCAGCAGCCGAATGAAGTTTGCTCTCCAATGCCTACTGGCAGGCATATTCACGGTGTTTCTTCTATTGAACCCCAAGGTTTCTACGATTGCGCAGCAACTTTACTTCCCCTTCATCAAAGACCCTCTGCTGCCGAGCATGGGGCTGTTTAGCTTCATTTTCTTTTTATTGGTGATCGTCGGAACATCGAACGCAGTCAACTTGACCGATGGACTTGACGGATTGGCCACCGGTTGCACAGCGACCGTAGCCGCCACCTACGCAGTGCTGGTCTATGTGGCCGGCAATATCAAGGCGGCTTCTTACCTTCAAATTCCCTATGTAGCCTACTCCGGCGAACTGGCCGTACTCTGCGTCGCCCTCCTGGGTGCCTGTCTTGGTTTTTTGTGGTGGAATGCACACCCAGCGCGCGTCTTCATGGGCGATACAGGATCTCTCGCGATCGGCGGCATGCTTGGATCCGTCGCCATTTGCTGCAAACAGGAAATCCTTCTTGTTATCGTCGGCGGGGTATTCGTCATCGAAGCCATGTCCGTCATTATTCAGGTAGCCAGCTTCAAGCTCACTGGTCGGCGAATTTTCAAAATGTCACCCATCCATCACCACTTTGAATTAAGCGGATGGAAGGAAAATACCGTGATAGTGCGCTTCTGGATTCTCTCGGTCCTCTTTGCCCTTCTTGGTTTAGCCACACTGAAATTGCGTTAACAATAATGATTCACAGCGGAAAAAAAGCAGTAGTTCTAGGACTCGGCCACAGTGGCGAGGCCGCCGCTTCGCTTTTGATGGAAGAAGGCGCTCAAGTCACAATCAGCGAATCATGTGACTCTCCTGCGATTCGAGCCAAAGGAGAGGAACTCAAAAAACGCGGAGCACATATTCTTATCGGCCCAGAAGCCGACGTCGATCCAGCGAACTACGATTTGGCGATCTTAAGCCCCGGCATTGATCCTGCGGTTCCTTTGGTGCGAAACATCGCTTCCAAAGGCATTCCTATTATCGGAGAGCTTGAGTTGGCTTTTCAAGAGTGCACCTGTCCCGTGGTTGCAATTACAGGAACAAACGGAAAAACGACAACGACCGAACTTTGCACGCACATTCTTCAGCAATGTGGAGTCCGAACCATGGCGAGTGGAAATATCGGCCTTCCCTTTGCGAAGGCTGTTCGGGAAAGCCAAAACCTTGACGTGATGGTTCTCGAGGTCAGTTCGTTCCAACTCGAAACGATAAAAACATTTCATCCCAAAGTCGCCGCGTGGCTGAATTTGAGCCCCAACCATCTCGACCGCTATGCAAACATGGACGAATACCGGGATGCAAAATTGCAGATTTTTAAAAACCTCACCTCAGAGGATTTTCTGGTCGTGAACGCCCAATCTGAAGTCCAAAGCACGGAGGCCAAAAAAATCACCTTCAGCGCAGTAAGCGATGTGGCAGATTTTACTTTAAAAAATACGACGATCTTATTCCGCAACATTCCTGTCATTGATCAAGAGACAACCCACCTCCACGGAATTCACAATGCCGAAAACATCATGGCGGCACTGGGCATCGGAATGGCTCTCAATCTGGATCTAGAAAGCATGGCAGCAGCCATTACGAGCTACACTCCGCCCGTTCACCGGTGTGAGTTCGTTCGCGACCTTGATGGCGTGAAATGGATCAATGATTCAAAGGCTACCAATCTCGACGCCATGCAGATGGCAATCCGCTCGCAAACCCGTCCGCTCATCCTCATCGCAGGAGGAAAAGACAAAGGATTTGAGTTCGACGAAAACGCCGATCTTGTTCATGATAAATCGAGAGCTGCCATTCTGATCGGAGAAATGAGGCACCGCATAGCCGCTTCTTGGAAGCAAACCCAATGCCATGCCGTGGATACACTCGAGGAAGCTGTTTCTTTGGCCTCACAATTGGCTCATCCAGGAGACGCGGTTCTCTTTTCACCAGGAACATCATCCTTCGACATGTTCCGCAATTACGGGGAGCGTGGTAATATTTTCAAATCACTCGTTCAAAAACTAAAAACAAAAAACACCCAATAAAAAACACTATGCAATTCTGGAAATCCCAACCTGCACCCAAACGCACATCCGGTCGTGTCGTTCAACGCAAAAAACTGCATGCACGTGCCGCATCGAGAGCGGAAGAGATCAATGAATACGAAGGGGAGAGCGAACCCGGCATGAAGCTTTCACAGGCTTTCTTCGTTGTTCTTGTTCTCCACGTTATTGCCGTAGGTGGCATCTATGCCTTCAGCCAATTCAAGGAGCATTCGAAAGCGAAAAGCGCAAGCAAAGCGGAAGCCCTCGCCGCCGCACAAAAAGTCGAAGCGGATTCCATTGAAGCCAAAGCCACGCCAGTCGTCGCTGATAAACCTGCAACAGTTCCAAAAACATACACCGTCGTCGCTGGGGATACTCTCAAGCGGATCGCTTCGAAGTCGAACACGAGCATTGCGAATATCGAAAAACTCAACGAACTCGCACCTGGAGCCGTTCTCCATGTGGGACAGGTATTGACGGTGGGAAGCATGCCCAAGACGGCTGAAACAGAAGCGAAACCCGTGGCACAAAAAACAACCCCCGCTCCCTCGATCGTTGCCAAAGCTCCACCCGTAAAAGCCCCCGAGATCGCATCAGCTAAATCCCAAGCGAAAACAGAGGCAGCGCCAGAGAAAGCAACCTCTACGCCAGCGAGCTACATCGTAGCGAAGGGAGATACGCCAATTTCAATAGCCAAAAAACTTAAAGTCTCCCAAGAGACCCTTATGAAGGCGAACAACATTGATGACCCGCGTAAGTTGAAAATCGGGCAAACAATCAAAGTCCCTTAAGGAACCTAGCCCCCTCGAAGAAATGCAAAGAAACGCGATATATCTCCTGCTATTGATGGTGGCGGGGCTGATTGCACTCGGATTGGTCATGCTTTTCAGTACAAGCGCCTTTGCTCATGATAGCCACGGAGACATTTACTTTTTTGTAAAGCGTCAATGCATGTGGCTCGGAATCGCATCCGCATTAGGAATCGGGGCCGCCTACCTCGATTACCATTTATGGCAAAAATATTGGTGGGCTTTTTTTGGTGCAGCAGCCTTCCTCCTCTTACTGTGCTTCATTCCCCACGTCGGAATGCGAATCAACGGATCTTCCCGATGGATCAAGATCGGCATGACATTTCAGCCCAGCGAACTCGCCAAGGTAGCCGCTCTCTTCTTTCTAGCTTGGTGGTATTCAAGAACCGACATCTCTTTCGATAGATTTAAAACGGGACTCCTTTATCCCATGTGCATCCTTGGTGTGCTGATGCTTCTGATTTTACTTGAAGTCGACATGGGCAATACAGCGCTCATCGGAGGAACTGCTGTAGCCGTGATGTTCGTCGCTGGAGCCGCATTACGCTGGATGGCGACACTCATTGGAGCAGGCCTCGCGGGAATCGCCTTTCTGGCATTTAACATATCCGAGCGCCACGGCCGCCTGTTGGCATTTATGGAGCCCGAAAAATACGCCCTCGGCGAAGGACTCCAGCAATGGCAAGCCCTCATCGCCTTTGGTTCAGGTGGCTTCGATGGATTGGGCCTCGGCGAAGGTCGGCAAAAAATGCTCTACCTTCCCTACGCGCACACCGATTTTATTTTTCCGATGGTTGGCGAAGAACTGGGCTTGAAATTCACGGCTCTGACTGTCGCTGCCTACCTCTGCATTTGCCTATGCGGAGCCCTCGTGGCGTTGAATGCGAAAGATCGTTTCGGCATGCTTCTTGGATTCGGCTCAGTCGTGATGATCACTCTGCAAGCGGCCGTGAATATCGGCGTCACCACATCCCTTTTGCCTAACAAAGGCATGCCACTGCCTTTTATTAGCTATGGCGGATCGAATCTTTGCGTCTGCTTGGCGCTCATTGGACTGATTGTAAACATCCACCTTCAGGGCAAACCATTTGAATCGCTTTCAGCGCCAACGCTACTGCGACCGCACATTGAGCCGCGAGCATGAGTCAATCTTCTCCATTTAGAGCGATCATCGCCTGCGGAGGAACAGGTGGACATCTTTTCCCAGGTTTGGCTGTAGCCGAGACACTGCACGAACGCGGGCACGAGGTTTTGCTTTTCGTATCGGAAAAGGAAATCGATACGACGGCGCTCCGTGATCATCCCGAATTTCGAGCCGAAAAACTTCCCTCGATAGGAATGCCTAGCAACATCATCTCACCAGCCTTTATTGGATTCATCCGTCGTTTTTGGGAGAGTTACAGTCAGTGCAAAAAGATTTATCGGAAGTTCCGACCATCAGTCGTCCTTGGCATGGGGGGATTCACTTCAACCGCCCCGATCCTCGCTGCCCGCATGAAGGGGCTTCCTTGCTTTGTCCATGAGTCGAATACCATCCCAGGTCGCGCTAACCGCCTCGCCTCGAAATTCGCGACATCAGTTCTGATTGGCTTTGAAGAAAGCCGCCAACGGTTTCCATCAGCAAATTGTATTAACACTGGCACACCGGTCCGCCGGAACCTTGGCAACCCCCTCGAAAGGGCAGACGCAATGAAGGTGTTCGGACTCGACCCCTCACGTCAAACACTTTTAGTCACGGGCGGCAGTCAGGGAGCAAGTGGCATCAACCAACTTCTCTTCAAAAGCGCTCCGATTCTTGCCGGTTCCGGAATTCAAATCATCCACCTCACAGGAAAAAATGATGACCGCCTTGCTGCAGCAAATTACCAGCGTGACGATATTCCTCATTATGTCGCTCCATTTCATCATCGCATGGAGGAAGCCTACTCCGCTTCAGACCTTGTCATCTCACGAGCTGGAGCCTCAAGTTTAAGCGAGATTTCCAAGTTCGGGCTTCCATCGATTCTTATCCCCTACCCATTTGCGACAGACGACCACCAGAAAGCCAATGCCGAGATCTACTCCAAAGCCGGTGCAGCTGAATTGGTGGCCGAAAAAGAAGCCTCACCAGAAACCTTCGCGAACCTGATTGCGACTTTGCTTAAAGATAGCGACAAGCGAGACAAAATGTCCGCAATGGCAAGGAAGATAGCTCCAGGTGCCGCAGCATCGAATGTGGCCGATGTGATGGAAAAAGCCGTATGGGAGGCCTCGAAGTGAAAGCGGAGGACTTACGCGCAAACCTGACTTCAGGAACCCCACGCCGCATCCACCTGATCGGTGTCGCCGGATCTGGCATGAGCGGCATCGCCGCCCTTCTTCTCGGACTAGGACATCACGTGAGCGGATCAGACAAAGTCGATACCGTCGAAGTCGATCGTCTCCAGAAAAAAGGCCTCAGATTTCACTCTCCGCACTCCGCCGAATGTGTCAACGATGCGGAGATCGTCTTATATTCCTCCGCGATCAAAGCCGGCAATCCGGCATTCGATGAGGCCGTCCGGCGCGGAATTCCTATGGCGCGAAGGGCCGATGCGCTTGCAGCCATGATGGCCTCCCGCAAGGGCATTATCGTTTGTGGCATGCATGGAAAAACGACCACTTCAGCGATGGCTGCCCATGTATTACGTGGAGGCGGACTCAAACCCTCCCATTACGTCGGCGCCGAAATTCCCATTCTCGGCACCAACGCCAGATGGGATTCCGAAGGGGAATATTTTGTAGCCGAAGGCGACGAGAGTGATGGCACCTTAATCAACTACCATCCCCACCATGCGATAGTTCTCAACATCGAGGCTGAGCATCTTGATTTCTACAAGGATCTGGGCGCTATTGACGCCGTTTATACAAAATTGGTGTCCCAGACGAGCGGGCATATTTTTTACTGCGCGGATGATGCGGGCGCACGAAGAGTCTGCGCTAAAGCCCCTCGATCCATTTCCTATGGTCAGTCGGATTCCGCTTTTTACAGAATCACCGATTTAACGACCGCCAACTTCAAATCCGAATTCAGCGTGCAGCGTCAGGGCGTCACCCTGGGCAGAATTACCCTCAACATTCCTGGCGTTCATAATGCAGTCAATGCACTCGCCGTCATTGCGCTGGGGTCCGAAATCGGCGTCCCATTTGATAAGATGGCCGCTTCGCTTGCCACATTTCGTGGAGCCAAACGAAGATTCGAAGTGATTTACGAGTCCGAGAAAAACCTCATCGTTGACGACTACGGGCACCATCCGACCGAGATTGCTGCGACTCTCGCCACGGCTCGAACCGGCGGACACAAGCGCATCGTGGCCATATTTCAACCTCATCGCTACACGCGCACACAAGCGCTCAAAGAGGAATTCGGACGCGCCTTTGACTTAGCCGACCATGTCTTTGTAGCCGACATTTATCCGGCAAGTGAAAAGCCGATTCCAGGCATCTCCGGTCAGACCATAGTGGACGCAATGATCGCACACGGACACCCCTCAGCCGTTCATGTTGCCGATTTAAATAAAATCCACCAAGCAGCGGCCAGTGTGCTTGAGGATGGCGACCTCGTCATCAGCTTGGGAGCTGGAAATATCCATGAGGCAGGGAAACGCCTTGCCAAAGACCTGCACACCAAAGATCAACTGCAGGAGATCATGCGCGAGGGTTCGATTCGACTCTATGAACCCCTCTCCAAGCACACGACCATGCGAATCGGGGGTCCTGCGCAATACTGGGTGGAGCCAGAGACGGAGGAAGGCTTTGCCGACCTCGTTCGATACTGCTTCGACGAGGATATCCCATTCATGGTCATGGGCCGGGGATCGAACTTACTGGTACGAGACGGAGGCATCCCTGGCGTAGTCGCCCATCTTTCACGCGGGGAATTCCAACGCCATGAGGTGAACGGAACGGAAATCACCGCAGGTGTAGGCGTCAAATTCAAGCAACTCAGCGCGCTGGCTCGCAATGCCGATATCGCAGGCTTTGAGTGGATGGAAGGGATTCCTGGCAACCTCGGTGGGGGTCTGCGCATGAATGCCGGCGCGATGGGCGTTCAAACATTCGACCAGATCGTCCGTGTCCGCTACTGCGATCAAGATGGTAATATTTTTGTCAAAACTCCGGAGGAAATGGATGTCCATTACCGTAACGTGACAACACTCCGTCAAAATTACGCTCTCTCGGCGGTGATGTGCGGACAAGTTGGAACAAAACCCGAGATCGATGCGGTGATCGCTCAATCACTGGCGAAGCGCCGTCAGAGCCAACCTGTAGCCGCGAGCGCCGGTTGTATTTTTAAAAATCCCGCAAGCATTCCTGCTGGAAAATTAATCGAAGAACTGGCATTTAAAAATTTCGCCGTCGGCTCGGCAAGGGTATCTGATATTCATGGTAACTTCATCGTCAACGATGGAGGCGCTACAGCGCAGGATGTACTTACTCTCATCCACGAAATCCAGACAGCTGCCGAGCGTAACAGAGGCATCTCCCTCGAAACCGAGGTTCAAATCGTGGGGGTGGATTTATGAGACAAGTGTATTCCGAAATTTTGAAAGGCAAAAAGGTCACCCTGCTCAAGGGCGGACCGGGGAAAGAACGCGAGGTGTCGCTACGATCGGCGACGGCTGTCGCAAAAGCTCTCCACATCTGCGGGGCAGAAGTTCACGAGATTGATGTTACAGGCCCGGCCTTCCATCTCCCTGAAGGCACCGAACTGGCTTTTAACATCATCCATGGAACCTTCGGTGAAGACGGACAGTTGCAGGAAATCCTGAGCCATCTCGGAGTCCCATACACTGGTGAAGGCATCAATGGCAGCCGGATCGCTTTCGATAAAATCAGAACCAAAGAATGCTTCGATCGCGCGGGAGTCCCCACCTCGACCTGGCACTCTCTCCGTGAGGGAGAAAGTCCGCGATTGGAACTTCCCTATGTGGTGAAGGCTCCGCAACAGGGATCCAGTGTCGGAGTTCATATCGTCCGCAAGCCAGAGGCCTTAAGAGCAGCGTTGGAGGACTGCTTCAAATATGGGGATGAAATTCTGGTGGAAGCATTTTTCCCAGGCCGTGAATTGACCGTGGGCATCCTAGGCAAAGTCGCACTACCCGTAGTCGAGATTGTTCCGAAGGATGGATTTTATGATTACGACAACAAATACACCAGCGGGGCCTCGGAGTATTTTGTTCCAGCCCCACTGAGTCCTGAACTCGCGCTCCGCGTTCAACAAACGGCCCTTGCCGCCCACCATGCCCTTGATCTGGAGGTTTATTCCCGCGTGGACATCCTGCTCGCACCAGACGGATCTATGAGTGTTTTGGAGATCAATACGATCCCCGGCATGACTGAACTGAGCCTCCTTCCCAAAGCCGCAGCCGTGGCAGGCCTCGACTATCCATCCCTCTGCGAGGAGATCGCGGGACTCTCCTTGGCCAAGAAACACAGATAATGACCATCGGAACAACCAGAGATGAATGCGTAAGAAGATCCAACAGGGGTCGACAACTACTTAATGTCAGGATTCGTTCGACTAATGCGCGGCGCAAGCGCCAAGAAATCGCGGCCAAGCTATCTGTCATTGGTCTCATTGTAGCTCTGGTCTGCGGATTCACTTGGTTTGGTGCAAACAAGGCTCTGGATAAGTTTTTCTACTGCAATCCGGCTTATAACCTCCGTGAACTCAATCTCGAGTTAGATGATGTGATCACCGGTGAAGATCTCGTTGCCAGAACAGGCATTGAAATAGGTGAAAATATTTTTGGCATCGATCTCTCCGCTACAGAAAAATCTCTCCGATCCATTCCTATGGTCGCAGATGTCTGCATCGAGCGCATCTTGCCTTCGACGGTCAAGATCACCCTCACCTCGCGAACTCCAGTCGCATGGGTTTCTCCTGCAACAGACCCATTAACACCCTACGATCCAACAAACATGGATCTGGTCGATACCAACGGCCTACTCATGAAGCCCCTTTTGATCACCTCTTCCTATCATCAGTTACCAGTGATCTATGGAGTTAATCCCAATGAAATTGGTGATCGTGAATCTCTCCACAACGACGACCTTAAAAAAGCCCTGACTCTTCTCTCCATCGCACGCAATTCAGTAGATTCGCTACTCGTGATTCGATCGCTCAATATCACGAAGGGATACTGCATCGATGCCATTACCGATCAAAATGCTCATATCAAATTTGCTTCCGATGATTTTGCCACCCAACTCGAAAAACTGCGGCGACTTCTCGAACATTGCCGCGAGACCGGTAGGGAACTCGAATCCGTCAACTTGATGGCTCGGAAAAACACACCCGTTAAATTTGTAATGAATTCGGTGCCCTCCCCTACAAAACGCCAGGAAGGCTCGGAAAAACCCAAATCTAACCCGCAAAAATCAAGAGGAAAGAAAAACTGATGGCTCGCGAAAAGATTCATGTCGGTCTGGAAATCGGAACTACGAAAGTGTGCGCTGTTGTCGCAGAGTGCCGAAGAGATGGCGAAGTCCGCCTCCTTGGTGTGGGCGAGAGCCCGTCCCGAGGTGTGCGCAAAGGTGAGATTGTCGATTTTCAAAATGCCTCAAACTGTGTTCACGATGCTCTTTCTGATGCTGAGGAACGCAGCGACCATGAGATCAAAAGCGTCTGGCTAGCTGTCACCGGAAGCCACATCGAGAGTTCAAACCATCGACGCTCCGTCACTATCGAAGGCGGGGGCGAAATCACGGAGAAGGAAATCGAAGATATTGCCTCGAAGGACAAGGAAGTCAGTCTACCCAAGGACAACGACATCCTTCACTCCATCTTGCAGCAATACTATGTCGATGGTCGCGAGGGCGTGATCGACCCGATCGGGATCGGCGGCTCGAAACTGGAGGCTGATTATCACATCATTCACGGCGTCGTAAACCGGATCCAAAGCACCATCCGTTGCGTACGTAAGATTGGAATCGACGTGGAAGACGTAGTGGTCAACTCCGTGGCGTCCGCTCACACCATCTTGGATGACCAGAAAAAAGCATCCGGCGTTGTTGTCATTGATATCGGCGGCGGGGTAACCGACTACATTGTTTATGAAAACGGCGCCGTCCGCCAAAGCGGCGTGATCGCCATCGGCGGCGACCACATCACCAATGACCTCTGCATTGGACTGCGTATTCCCATCACCCGGGCCGAAAAACTCAAAATCGAAGAAGGTTCAGCGTTTCTAGAAAACCTCTCCGGCACCGAAAAGATAACCCTCAAGAATGACACGGGGTTTTCCGGAAAAGAAATTGATCGCAGCATGCTCAATCTCATCATCCACTCGCGTCTGCACGAACTCTTCGGCATCCTTCGCAACCGAATTCAAGAGGTCGTTCCTATTCATCTTTTAGGATCCGGCATCATACTCACTGGCGGCTGCAGCCTCATCAAAGGGGTCCGCGAGGTGGCGGAAAGCGTCTTCGAAGTTCCAGTTCACTTCGCCCACGCCCAGTCGATCACAGGTCCGACATCGGCATTTGATAACCCCCAACTTTCAACCTGCATCGGATTAGTCAAATACGCTCATGCCGTCGATGCCGATGCTCCGCAGGAATCCTTTTTGAATCGCTTCATTAGTTCCATCACAAGAAAGCTTCATCTGATATGATCACCTACCCCAGATACCTAGCTCGCCAAAGTGAACCGCAATCACTCCTCATCGGCCTAGGAAATGCAGGGATAAACATCATGGACCGCCTGATCTCGCAGGCAGGCTTCCCGATGGAATCGCTGGCGATCAATACCGACCAACAATCGATTTCAAATACTCTAGCCTCAAAGAAAATCTCCATGGGACAAATGACCACCCATGGATTGGGGACAGGAGGCGATCCCGAAATCGGCTTGGACGCCGCTAAAGAATCAGCGGGAGAGATACAACGTGCCATCGCGGGTGCAAACATCATTTTCATCTGTGCCGGCCTTGGTGGAGGCACGGGGTCAGGCGCAGCGCCACTCTTGGCAGAAATGGCTAAACAAAACGGTTCCCTCGTCATAGCAGTGGTCACGTCTCCCTTTTCCTTTGAGGGTCGACGCCGCTCTCAACAGGCTGCGGCATCCCTTCGCGATATCACCCGTTTCGCTGATGCCATCTTGCATTTTGAAAATGATCGCATGTCGGAACTCATCGAACCTCACGCCGAAGTCCGTGAAACATTTGCGATTTGCGACAACCTGCTATTCCGCTCCATCTCGAGTCTTAATCGTATCGTCACAAGCACTGGGCCCATACCGGTATCCCTGCCCGACATGCTCACTGTTCTCAGACACAGCGATGACTCCTGCCTTTTTGGATGCGGCGAGGCCAACGGAGAAAATCGTGGGCACCACGCGCTCGAGAGCGCTCTTCGCAGCCCTCTTCTCGACCGCGGACGCCTCTTGCACGACGCTGGGAGACTCCTCGTTCACATTTCAGGCCCACCCTCTTTAAGCATGGAAGAGGTGTCCGAGATCATGCGTGAGATTTCCAACAACCTATCCCCATCGGCGATGTTGAATCTCGGCGTAAGCGCCACCCACGATCACTCCTCCCCTCTCACCGTTGCCATCATTGGCCGGTGCGGGACGGCGAAGCGGACGAGCGTACCGCCCAAAGTGACACCTGATTTAGCTCTCCTCAGCCAGAGCCAGCAAACGGTACCGCCGGCCAGCAAACCAGAGCAAACAGAGGCGCCTTTTTTCGAAATACCTGTTGCCCATACAGCCCATCCGCCGGAAAAGGCCCCAGCACCAAAAGTACAGCAACCCTTGTTGCCTTTAGACCCGGTCACTCGCGGACGATTTGACAAGATCGAGCCGACTATAGTGGAGGGTCAAGACTTGGACGTACCGACCTTCCTGAGGATGAAACTGAAAAAGTAAGTGCTTTTTTTATTCGATGGGCAAAACCCCACTCGAACTAAAAAGATGCTTTTGATTTGCCACCCGACCAAAGCGACCGAATCTGTCTCAGGAATGAATCAGGTTAAAGACACAGGCAGAGCTACTGTTCGGATTGGGTATGATGGCAGGGTTTACAAACAATTTCGTGGCCCGTTGGCACAGGAACGCTTTACCAACGAGGTTCGTGTTCTGCGTTACCTTGAAGAAAAAAAATGCCCCTTCGTCCCACGGCTTTTGGAAAGCGATTCCGAGCAGCTAAAAATCATTACCTCCAGCTGTGGCTCCCGAGTCGAACACTTGGATTCGGAGAGATTGATCGAACTTTTTAAGGAACTCGAGGAATACGGAGTCCGTCATGATGATGCGGAATTGCGCAATGTCACCTACCGCCAGACCGATGGACGATTTTGCCTAATCGATTTTGAATTCTCGACGATTCTTGAAGATTCTCCCAGCGAATGAAATCAGACGCCCCCGCCTATCACTTGATGTGGTCCGGGCATACGGACTGCGGAAAAGTTCGGAAAAACAACGAAGATTCTTTTCTGGGTCTTGCTGTGGACGCGACTGGAGTCCGCCATCTTGGTAAAATCGGCGAGGCCGACTCCGGAACCAGTGATTATATTTTTGCCGTTAGCGACGGAATGGGGGGCGCCATGGCGGGCGAATTTGCGAGTAAGATCGCCGTGGAAAAAATCACCGCCCTCATTCCTCGATTGTTCCGTCAAAATGCAATCGGCCTCGAGATCGGGTTCAGCGATGTCCTCCAGGAACTCTTCGCCGAAATTCACAAGGCCCTCTTGTATTTGGGCTCCTGCTACGAGGAATGCCGTGGCATGGGAGCCACACTCAGCCTGTGTTGGTTCACGCCAGGATGGGTGTATTTCGCACATATCGGTGACAGTCGCGTCTACCTACTGCCTTCTTCCGGCGGTCTCAAGCAGTTATCGGAAGATGACACCTATGTCGGATGGCTTTACCGCAACGGCCAAATCAACGAAAGAGAGGCCAAAACCCACCCACGACGTAACGTTTTGCAGAAAGCACTTGGGGGCGGCCATCAATTCGTCGAACCTCAAGTCGGTGCCATCGGCATCGAACCAGGCGACCGATTTGTGCTCTGCACGGACGGCGTTACAGATGGCCTATACAACGCCCACCTCGAAGAGATCCTCAATACTCCCTCCGAGGAACCCGCCCGCCAACTCGTCAAATCCGCTGTAGATTATTCAGGACGGGATAATACGACCGCGCTCATCATCGAAGTAGAGTCACTCCGCTGATGAGCGTAAAGTCAGCTTAAGCTTTTTTGAGGGCCTCAGTTTCAAGCACCTCGCGACGAACACTCTTTCCGCGAAGTTTGGAAGCCCAAAGAACGACGGGCGAAGCGACATAGACGGAGGAATAAGTGCCTACGAGAATACCCACTAGGATGGCAAACGAGAAGTCGCGCAACACCGTTCCACCGAAGAAATAAAGTGCACCCACCGAGAGAAGCGTGGTACCGCCCGTAAGCAAGGTACGACCCAGAGTCTCATTGATGCTGATATTCATAATGGTCTGGATAGACCCCCGTTCTCCATTCTTGAGGCCTTCGCGAATACGATCAAATACGACAATCGTGTCGTTAATAGAGTATCCGGCAATCGTCAGGATCGCGCCCACCATCACCAAGGATAACTCGCCGCCGATGAGAGCAAAAACCCCGATGGTGATAATGATATCGTGCAGCAAGGCCACCACGGCCCCGAGCGCGAAGGAAAACTCAAACTGAAGCGTGACATACAAAAAGATGCCCACCATTCCCAAACCCAAGGCAATGAGTGCCGACTTGGCAAACTCCATGCCGATCTGAGGTCCCACCGTATCTTGGCCGATGGAAACCAATCCGCGATCCGGGAACGAAGTCTGAAGCTGTTTGAGCAATACATCAGAAGTTCCTTGAGCACTCCGGAATGTCAGGACTTCCTTGGTGCCCTCGCGCTCAAACTGGATTACAACTCCCGCATCATTGATCGCGGAACGGGCTTCCGGCACAGAGATGGGCTTGGAGGAATCGACGATCAGAAGATCGCCGCCACGAAAATCGATGCCGAAATTTTTCTCTCCACGAACCGCAAAGATCGCAATCGATCCACCAATCATCAGAATCGAAAAAACTAGCGCCCACTTGCGCTTTCCAAGGAAGTCGAATTTTTTGTCGGTGACAAGGTCGAGCATGCGAAGCGATTTCAGGCCACCCTTCTCCACCAACCAACGGAAGGCCGTTCTGGTAAAGAGAAGCGCGGAGAACATTGAGGCGATGATGCCGAGCGTGAGTGTCACCGCAAACCCCTTCACCGATCCGCTCGCCTGCCAAAAAAGGATCAGTGCCGTAATGAGTGTCGTGGCATTCGCGTCAAAAATGGCACTGAATGCTTTGTCGTAGGCGCCAGCCAGAGCGGTTGGCAGAGATTTTCCAGCCGCCATCTCCTCGCGCAAACGCTCAAAAATAAGCACGTTTGCATCCACCGCCATGCCGATGGTCAAAATAATTCCCGCGATACCAGGCAAAGTGAGGGTGAAGTTGAACATCGCCATCGCTCCAAGCAAGAGGACGATATTAATCAAGAGTCCCACGATCGCAACCAACCCAGCGAAGCGATAGTACAGAAACGTAAAGGCCATCACGAGCGCCAAACCGGAAACACCAGCGAGCACACCGCTACGAATCGAATCCGAGCCAAGCGTAGGTGACACACTCCGCGTTTCCTCGATTTGAACAGGAACACGAAGCGGATTCTCTAAGGCACTAGCCAAATCACGGGCTTCCTTGTCACTGAAGTTTCCAGTGATTTGAGCACGTCCACCAAAATGATCCGTCTGAAGAACGGGTGCAGAGATCACCTCCCCATCCAGAAGGATCGCCATCTGACGGCCTTTATTCTGCCGAGCCACCTCATCAAAAATCTTGGCCCCTTCGGCATTAAGCGTGAGCGAAACCCCATACCCTTGTTGATCAAAATAAGCGAAGGCCTTTGTCACATATTCACCCGTCATCGCCGCACGACGCTTGACGAGGATTTGCGATTCCTCCTTGGACTCTTTTGAGAGCTTATAGGGCTTGAGGACATACGAAGGGTCCATCACTTCCTCACCGGACTGGATTCGCTGGACATGAGATTGTCCGCCGTCATCGACAATGGAAAACTCCAGCTTGGCCACACGTTGGAGTTGGGATTTAGCTTCCTCCATTTGCTTCGTATCCAATTCCGCAATCTGAACCAAGATGCGATCTTTTCCTTGTGGCGTTATAACGGGCTCACTCACCCCGTATTGGTCAATACGCTTACGAATGACTTCCACAGCCTGTTCGAGCAAGGCCGGTGTGATGCCGGTCTCCGTCTGCGGAACGAGACGAATGAGGAAAGAGGTCCCTCCCTGCAAATCCAAGCCGAGTCGGATTTTCTTGGTGGGCGGGACGATCTGTTCCACACAGAATGCCGTCAGAAGTAACGTCAGAATCAACCCCAACCACCGTTTGCGAGAAGACAGATCACTGGCAAAATACCAACCGAAAAGAACCAGCAAAAGCAGTCCAAAAGCAAATGTGAGAGCAGGCGTCATCTTGTAGTGTTATTTGAGGCGACTCTGCAGTCACCGAGATTTCTAAGAAATTAGGCAGCAGGAGCGTCGGCAGGCTTGAGTACAGCAGCGACGGCCGCACGGTCAAACTCCACCTTCACGTTGTCAGCAATTTTGATGGTGAGAGTTTTGTCCTTCACATTGGCGACGACTCCATGGATTCCGGCATTCGTGACCACTTGATCGCCGGTTTTGATGGATTCCACGAGTTTGGAATGTGCCTTCGCCTTCTTTTGCTGCGGACGGATGAGGAGGAAGTAAAAGATAACAAAAATAAAAACCAGAGGCGCCATCGAGATGAGCGGGTTCGGTTGCTCTGCGGGTGCTGCTTGGGCAAGGAATAATAAGGTCGCAAATTTCATATAAGAGTTGAGCAGGATATAAAAGCTACCCCCCTTGGCAAGAGCGATCGACTAATTGGTGCGGAAATACCTTCCACACTTTCGCTCCTTTCTTTTACTCCCAGAGCTGTGTAGTGAGATGGATAAATGAAGGGGAAAAAAGTGAATCTCACTGACCGCAAGATGGCCGCAGTCGTCGGAATCGTCGATTCACCGGAGGCCGTCAGCGCGGCGAAGCATCTACCACAAGGGGGGGTGGATTACTTGGAATGGCGGGCCGATTTTCTTGGGGATAAAATCCCAAAATCCCATATCCCGTGGATCATTACCGCCCGCCATCCGCTGGAGGGCGGCAAAAACGCACTCACCCAGGCACAACGAAGGGAACTTCTATTGAGCCTACTCCCATCAGCTACGCTCGTGGATATCGAGGCACGATCGCTAGCGGGATTGAAGGACGTCGTCGCTTGCGCCAAGAACAATGGCGTCGGGATCATCGCCTCATTTCATGACTTCAAAAAAACACCTACCACATCGCGCCTGCGAGAGGTCATCCGTCGAGCGAAAGACTCCGGTGCGAGCGTGGTGAAAATCGCGACGCGCACCACCACGCCGAAGGATGTGTCGCGTCTTCTGGATCTTTGGAACGCCACTCCATTGCCTCTCGCGATCATGGGCATGGGCCCGCTGGGGATGAGTTCGCGTCTCCTATTCGCGAACTGCGGGTCGACCCTCAACTACGGATGGCTGCACAGTCCAAACGTTCCTGGCCAGTGGTCGGCAGCCGAACTCCGTACCCTGATTACAAAAATCGGCGTTGACAAATAAGCCCAAAGCATCGAAATAAAGGCTCTCTACAGCCCATTCCGGCTGGGAATAAAATGGTGGTCGTAGCTCAATGGCAGAGCTCCAGGTTGTGGTCCTGGTTGTTGCGGGTTCGAGTCCCGTCGATCACCCCATTTCTCCCTTTTTACTGCGAGCCCTGAATTATTCGCGTGATCGCTCCTCGGGTTTCTGTTTTTTTAATGGTCAATTCATGGCCAGCACATTTGGAACATTATTTCGCATCTCGACCTGGGGCGAGTCACATGGCGGCGGCGTAGGAGTGGTGATCGATGGTTGCCCTCCCCGATTGCCCCTCTCCGAAGCGGACATTCAACCTGACCTCGATCGCCGCAGGCCCGGCCAAAGCGATATCGTCACGCCCCGCAAGGAGGAAGACACCTGCAAGATTCTCTCCGGGGTTTTTCGTGGAGTCACACTCGGCACGCCGATCTCCATTTTTGTTCCCAATACGGATGCGCGGCCGGAGGCCTACAGCGAAATGGAAACCCACTTTCGCCCGTCGCATGCGGATTTCACTTACCAGAGCAAATATGGCGTTCGTAACTGGGAGGGCGGCGGACGTTCCTCTGCGCGTGAAACGATCGGTCGCGTCGCCGCGGCCGCTGTCGCAAAAAAGATTCTCACCACCCTTTATCCCGGCCTTGAAATCCTCGCTTGGGTATCCCGCATCCATGATATCGAAGCCATCGTGAATGCCGACTCCGTGACCTCCGCTGCGATCGAATCGAATGCCGTGCGCTGCCCGGATTCTGATGCCGCCGAAAAAATGATCGCCCGCATCAAACAAGTCCGCAGCGAGGGAAATAGCGTGGGTGGCCTCATCGACGCCACGGTGAGAGGAATGCCCGTCGGCCTCGGCGAACCGGTTTTTGACCGCTTGGAAGCCGATTTGGGAAAAGGCATGCTCAGTCTTCCTGCAACGAAGGGATTTGAAATGGGATCTGGCTTTGCAGGCACCCTTCTCACAGGAGCAGAACACAACGACGCCTACGACATCCGCGATGGCGCGGTACACACCACAAGCAACCGCTCGGGTGGCGTGCAGGGCGGAATCAGCAACGGCGAACCCCTCCTCTTCCGTGTGGCATTCAAGCCGACAGCCACCATTTCCCGCCCGCAATCGACCGTTACCGTCGAGGGCAAGGAATCCACTCTCGCAGCCAGAGGTCGCCACGACCCCTGCGTGCTTCCACGGGCCGTGCCAATGGTCGAGGCGATGACAGCCCTCGTGCTCTGCGACCATGCGCTACGTCAGCGCGCGCAAGATATCCTACCACGTTAATACATGGGCTCGGCGTCCCCATTTTGGCAGAATGCCCTTCTTTACGGAGCGAGCCTGTTTTTGCTCTGGGAAATCTACGGCGGTTGGCGTCGGGGTGTCATCCGGTCAGGCCTGCACTTTGGCGCCTTTGTTTTATCCGGATTTCTCGGCATGATGGTCGGGCAGGCGATTGCCGCCGTTGTGGCCATCGTGATGCCGGGGGTGTCCTTTTTTGCAGGCCTTGGCGTCGGGTTGGCCGTCACGCTCATTGTGCTCGCGGTCTGCCTTTTCCTAAGCGCGATTTTATTTAAGCGAACTTACCAGCAACCACCCGGCTTTGTGCGAACCATGTTCGGATTAGGCGGGGCTTTTTTTGGACTTCTTACAGGAGTATTTATTTTGTGGGGGACGGTTTCACTCGTTCGCGCCTCGGGTGCGCTCGCTCA
>CAMBAQ010000008.1 GCA_945863785.1 Chthoniobacter flavus | reverse complement strand
TGGTGGCAGATTTTTCGCTGTCACTGGAGCAGGAGCGGATGGGGCAACCTCGGCGAGCGGGGTAGGAGTCTCGGACGCTTTTGCGTTTGCTGCTTTGCGTCGGGTCGGACCAATCCGTGGAGTGCGGGTGCGTGGGCGTTTAGTTGCTTCCGTTGGTGCGGAAGCCTCGTTGGCTGCAGCCGTGGTTTTGGGTATCTGCTCGTCTTCAGTCATGGTAAAAAATCTTGGTCGTGTCCGTGTTGCCGACATCTGGCCTTATACAGGTCGGCATTGGGAGTCATCACGTCCGGATGGTGTGTCGGGATATCGTGGATTTCCTAGGACTTTCAAGGAATCACGGACGATGTCCGTCGACGGGTGTTTCAAAATCTTAACTTCGCATGCGGAGGGGCTCAGCATTGCGAGTCAGGAGAATGACTGCATTAAATCCCTGATCTGGCAGGTTGTCAACGACTATTCCTGATTATATTTTTGGCCACTTTGGGAATCTGGTTTTCCCGGTCGGTGGGTGGATGCCTTGGCTTTATTTGGGGGATTGAGGCGAGCTGATGGATGTCTTTTTTGGGTGGCTGAAGATCTTGGCCAATTCCTGCTCGCTTTCAGTGTCGTCAATGAGGCCGAGTTCGTGAAGTTCGGGAACAAAAACACGACGGTCTGACACATCTTCGAGGGGGAGATACATGTCGAGATAGTGAGCAATGATGCGGTAGTCGGTTTCGCTCGGGCTTTCATCGCTGGAACGAATAGGGGCATCACATTGCGCCAGATTCGAGGACTTGCTTCTGCGTTTGCAAGACTCGGGAAGTTGAGTGGTCGAGTCGACTTGGATCCAAGCATCATGGCGCATGGTGCGATGTTCGCCGGCGAGCCATACAAGAACGGCCCCATTCAGGAGGCAACTGCGTGCGTTCGTTGTAAGGAAAATGCCCGGCGGGCGGTTCATTAACTCATCATAAAGCATCAACGCGGTATCTGCCATAACGCAGCCCGGTCCGATGATCTCTAGCTCAATACGGGACGATTTTTTCGCCAAACCAGCACGTAGCGTATTGAGGAGGATGCTCGGATGGGTTTTAGCAAGGTCGAGTTGAATGTTTTTTTGGATCATCGGAGGAAATGATGGCAGGAGTGATAGGTCAAAAACGGTCCAAGGAGTGGGATATTTTCAAATGACCTCTTCCGGTGGAGGAAGGATGCTATCAAACCGAGTAGCAACGTTGGAGTAGAAGGGATAGGTGCCGGCTGGAGCTGTCGCTGGTTTGTAGCGCCATTGCTTGTAGCTCCAGAGCCAGAACTCGGGGTTTTTTCTAATGATGGGTTCCATGGCGTCCCAGCAGGCTTGGGCGATTTGCTGATGGGTCGAGCCCTCGGGCATTTCAAGCGGGGGACGGTAAACGAGGCGGAAAAATCCATCCGGTTCCGGGAAGATCTGGCAGGGAACGAGGCGGGAGTTGCCTCGTTCGTAGAGAATGCCGGCCATGGGGCTCATCGCTGTCCAGAGTCCAAAGCAGCGAACGGGGACGGCACCTAGGCTGGGATTGATGCTGAGATCGGCGGCGGCCCCCACGATGCCTCCAGTCCGCGCACGCTTGATCAGGCGAATGAGGGCGCGCGATGGAGGGATGATGGTGTGACCGCCTAGGGCGCGAAGTTGATCGAAGATAGGGCCGAGTAAGGGATTTTTAAACGTTTGAGCGACGGCCAATCCTGGTCCCAAGGCAAATGAACTTCCGAGGCTGAGCCATTCGAAATTGGAAAAATGGGAAAGAATATAAATGCCGGGTGAGTTTTTGCTACCGCTGACAGGATCTAATTCGAGGCCTTCAATGCGGATGTAGTTCTGGTAGTTTTCCGCAGTTAAATTCGGAGACCAGAAGAGGCAGAGCATCGTGCGGGCGAAATTCTGGAACGAGGCGCGGGTAATGCGATTCCTAGACGCAACATCGTAGGTATCTCCGAAGGCCGCGCGCAGATTATCCATGGCCGCGGCACGTCCTCGGGAGTCCAAGCGGTGAAACAGGGAACCTGCTAAATTAGCGATGGGCTGAATCCAGCGGTAGGGCAGTCGGGGGATGATGGCGCAAGCGAGTCGAAGACCAAAGTACTCGAGTTGATAACGCAACCCTTTCAATCCGTGTGTCGGCTTTTCTTGTGGCTCGCTCGGTGAGGCCGTTTTGTTGGTCTCGCTGGGGGCTGTCTTGCTGTCTGGGTTCACTTCCGAGCGGGCTTTCTGTTGGCTGATTTATAGAATCTCCAGAGCTGGGAGTAAAGAAGACAAAGGTCGGGAGGGATGGCGTTAAGGGCGCTTTTCTGCCTCGAGTGGATTTTTATCCGGTCGAGGAATCAAGAGGGGTTGCAGGAGTCGATGACCCAGCGGGAATAGGCGGCAGAGGCTTCGGCAGGATTGAAGGCGACGATCTCTGGAGTTTCGTAGGGATGGAGAGATTGGAGGGCGGATGAAAAGTCGGAAAAGCTGGTGGCAGGGATCTTAAAAATGACGACCACTTCCGAGGTTTCTTCGATGGCATCCTTCCAGCGGTAAATCGACCGAGTTGCGGGGAGTAGTGTGCCGCATGCGGCGAGTTTCTTTTCAACGAGTTCATGCACGATCGCGGCGGCGGAGGATTCGTCCGGCAGCGTCGTGACCACAAACTGAATCATGCCGCAACGGGGGCTGGTTGGCGGACGATCCAGCCGCCTCCAACCACGACATCGCCATCATAAAAAACAGCGGCCTGTCCGGGAGTGATGGCCCGTTGAGGTGAGGAAAGCTCTATTCTCGCCTTGCCTCCAGGGAGGGGATGGACAAGGGCATCTGCGCCTGGGTGGGCGTAGCGGATTTTGACGCTGATGGGTTTAGGTTCGGTGGGTTCGCCATCGAGCCAGTTGACGCGATCCACCTCGAACTGCTCCTTCACGAGATCTTCCTCATCGCCGACGATCACGCGGTTGGTATCCGGATCGATATCGAGCACATAGCGTGGGCGAGGGGATCCACCAGGGAGTCCCTTGCGCTGTCCGATCGTGAACATTTCGATGCCTTCATGATCGGCAATAAAGTTGCCTTGGGTGTCGTAGATGCCGCCGCGATGAAATTCCTCCTCGCCAAGATGGCCGCGAAGGAAGGCTTTGTAATCGTTGCCGGGAACAAAACAGATTTCTTGGCTGTCAACTTTATCAGCGACTTTCAGTCCCAAATCGCGGGCAATCTCGCGGATGGCAGGTTTTTCCATGCCGCCGAGGGGAGTCAGTGCGTGCTGGAGTTGATCCTGGCCGAGACTAAAAAGGAAATACGATTGGTCCTTTCGAGCATCGCGGCCTTTGCGAAGAACGGCCTTGGATTCCAGATGATCAATGATGGCGTAGTGGCCGGTGGCGATGAAGTCAGCACCGAGCGAGCGGGCTTTCGTTCGAAGGTTTCCAAATTTGAGATGTTCATTACACATCACGCAGGGATTCGGAGTGCGGCCAAGGCGATACTCGCTGGCAAAATAATCGATAACGATTTTTTCGAAGTTGTCGGCTTCATCGACGACATAGTGAGGGATTCCGAGACGGTGAGCCACACTACGGGCATCGGCTATGGCAGAGGGACCGCAGCACTTGTCTTCCGCGCGGGAGATGCAATCCTGAGGCCACACCTTCATCGTCACGCCGATGACTTCCCAGCCATCCTTTTGTAGAAGCGATGCTGCTACGCTGGAATCTACTCCCCCGCTCATTCCGAGCAGGACTCGTCTGCCATTACCTTTCATGCGCGGCCAATATACGGGAATACAAGGGGGCGTCAAACAGGGAGAGCACTATTCGGATTTTTGAATCCATTTGGTGGTCCCATCCGGATTCACAGTTTCGATCCATTCGCCTTTGAAGGCCATTTTACCAGCGATGTCGGACTGTTTTGTCTGAATCGCAGTGAGGGGCGATTTTTGTTTATCGGCTTCCGATTTCAAAAGGGCCATTCGATCCGAGTTCTCCTCACTCACTATTTTGCGGATGTAGTCACCGTATTCTCCAGGAGTATCGGTGCGAATGGAGAGGAGCGCATCGCGACCTTCACCGACGAGGCGGGAGTCCTTAAATGTCTGGATATCCGCCATGCGGTTGCGGCGGGCCGAGTCAGGTTCCGAAGAAGGTGGCGATTTTTTTGAGGATGGGACGGCTTCCTTGCTGTGCTGATAAACGTCGAGTCGCATGGCAACATCGACCTTGATTGGTTCAGGGGTCGAGAGATTCACTGTCGGTGATGCGCAGGATGCAAGAAAGACAGCAAAAAGGGGAAGCGTGATAGATCTCATCGGTTGGGAGTTTTTTTCCATAGACCGTCGGTGGATTCGTCAGCGTGGAGCACAGTTTGGAATGTGCGCGATCCAAGTGGACCTTGCAACTTCAAGTCGAGAAGCCCTTGGTCGCGCACGAACCAGAAATCCCCATGGCAAGTGTCGTAGTTAAAATCACGAGCGGACTCCAACGCGATACGGAGGCTGCTTTTTTTCAATCCCGACCAACCGTCCGGGATGCGCGCGAGGAGATCGTCGAGTTTGCTAATTTGAAGGCGCCCGGGAGCCGTGGTCGCAAAATCGCCTTTCAGGCGTTCGAGGTTTCGAGCGAGGAAGTTCATTTGCATTTTAAAGCCAAGTGGACCCGACATGCGGAAATTTTGTGGGGCGATGATGTCGGTGAGTGGCTCTAAATCAATGCCTGCTCCACCGAGCCAACCGATCCAAGGGGAGGCGGCATCGAACAGAAAGCTGAAACCCCCTAGGATCTGGCCGCGATAAAGGCCCCCGCCAAAAGTGCCATTGATGCCCTCGCGATCAAAGGTGACCGAGGCCCACGATTCCTTGCTTTGATATTGACGCCAGCGGATTTCCTTAACGCGGATCGTGCCAACCACATTGCTCACGCCTTTAGATGGCGGGTAGGAAAATTGCAGCTCACCCGGTTGGGTCGCGATTTCAAGTTGGTAGGCGGGGAACTTGTATTCTTGGGCTGGGATGAGAAGGCTGCCCTTAAGTTTGAGGGATGCCAGGTCGTTGAGAGCGACATTTTCTGCGCTGGTTTGGAAATTCAGGGGCAGTCCGTATTGAGCGTCACCCCCGCTTCCCAGAACGAGGCTGCCGAATTGGATATCCAGTTTTTGAATCGTCCACGGAGTCGATAGCGGCCCAATTCCTGCACTGATGCGGCGGCTTGTCTCGTCCATGTAGGCAAAAAGATCCTCCTCGATATAGATGACGGGGTGGAGAATCGTGACCTCATTGAGCTTATGATGGAGGATGCCATTGAGATCGAAGCGCAAAAGTACGCTGCGGAGTTTCAATACCGTTGTGTTGGGATCAAGGGGGGATGGGATATGTAGATCGGTGATTTCGACCACCTGTTCCGTGCTCCCCAATGTTTTTGTAATCTCGGCTGGGGAGAGGTTGACGAGTGACGTATTGAGAACGAACGAAATGTCCGATTCTTGCTTCCATGCATTTTCACCCAGCGTCGTGCGAACTTTCGAAATATTTAAAAGGCCGATTTTCCAATTGAATGCAGCACCGGTATCGCTCCCCGTGGCGTCGCTGGAGTGGGTGATCTGATCGAGGGCGGAACCCACAGCGAGAGCCCCACCCGAAATATCCAAGCTACGGAGTTCGCATTTCTGAATCAATTCGGCTGGCGCACCGGTGATGGTGACAGAGTCGAGTACGAGGAATGGGTCGGTAAATCCAGGGGCGTTTGCGCGGATATCCCACAACTCCAGCGAGAGCGTGACCAATTGGTCGGCACGAAAATTTGTCCAATCCAAGTAGAACTTCGCGCGTACCGAGGGGCTGCCGATAGGTTCGCCATCGTAATGGATTTCGCCGTAGTCGCAAACGACGCGGCGAATGGTGATGGAATTGCCACTTGCAGGATCAGTGGGGATCTTCGGGAGAATCCCCGACCAACCTGGGGAGATCACAAACTCGGGATTTTGAAGCCGGATCTCACCGAGTTGGCGTTTCGCAAGGTCGTCGAATGAAAAAATGAGGCTACCGTGCTCCAATCGCAGTAGCTCCCGACCGGTCTTGGGATCATGGATGACCAGATTTTCAAATTGGATTTCTCCGGGTGCGGAGATGGCGACATTCTGAATATCGATTTTCGCTGCGGGGAGCGATCTTTGTAGGCTCCAGCGTGCGATGGGCGTGAGATTGCGGGCGAGAAGGAAGAGGATACACGCAGTGACTAGAAGCCCAAGGGCAGCCACCAGCAGTACAAGCCGAAGCTTTTTTGAGAATGGGCTAATGGGTTGCAACTGGGTTGCCCCGCGCGGGCTTCTTATTTTTTGCGGTTGCGGGCGACTTCATCGAACAATTCGACGATGCCATCATCTACGCGGAGATCCACGATTTTCCACTGGTTGCCGGAGCGGTAAAAATAAAACCTCCAGCGCAGGGGGAGATCCTCATTCAAGGAAATGCAGGTGTGTCGGTAAAGAGACTTTCCGATTTCCAAAGTTTCCACAACTTCATAGCCCTTCACGGGGCCAAAATTATCGATGGCCTCGCGGGTTTTTTCTTTGAGCTTCTCTACGTTTTCGGGACGAGCGGCTATGATGGTGTTCTTCACCAAGCCGGAGTAAGCGACTTCGAGTTGATCGGCTTTCAAAGCCTCGAAAAAGCGGCTGAGTGCAGCTGTGGGGTCCAGTGACGCAGACGGGTTCGTTGATGGTGACGCTGTCGGTGTGTCGCTCTCATTTGCAAACGAGTAGCGTTTTTTTCCGGAACCCGACTTTTCCTCCGCGAGAAGAGGCAGAGTGCAAAGAAGGAGGACGATGATGAAAGATCGCATGCTCAACGTCTCGCCGGTTTTGGCTCTGCCTGCAAGACTGCGGGATTTTTTTCCTAATTCTCTTGGGTGCTTTGAACGGAGCGAAGTGCGACATCGCCGATCTCGAGATCGAGTGCGCGGGCTGCTGTACGAAGAAATCCCTCGGTCGCGTCGGTGAGGGCGACATCCAAGCGACCGAGTCTTTCCGGCGCAGCGGAAAGGCCTGCGCTTTCTAAGAGGGATTTCACTGCAAGGGCACAGTTCTGAGCGGAATCCACCAAAGTCACTCCCGGTCCGGCTGTTCGAGCGATGGCGTCACGGAGGAGGGGGTAATGGGTGCAACCGAGAACAAGGGTATCAATGCCGCCCGAAAGGAGTGGGGCTAGATATCGTCCCAGCATGAGGTCCGTGATTTTGTCGTCAAACATCGCTTCCTCAATAAAAGGAACCAAAAGAGGGCAAGCCACGCTCAGGACTTTGATCTCCGGATCTAGGCCATTGATCGCGTGCTCGTAGGCGCCGCTGGCTATGGTTGCGCGGGTACCTATGACGCCGACTTTTTTATTTTTGGTAGTTTGGACTGCCGCTGTTGCGCCGGGGACAACGACACCTTGAACGGGAACTTTGAAAATGTCCTTCATACGCGGCACGGCCAGGGCGGATGCCGTATTACAAGCGACGACAATGACTTTGGCGCGTTCCGCTAAGAGAAGCCCGCCGATCTCGATGCTGTAACGCTCGACGGTCTTTCGGCTCTTGCCTCCGTAGGGAACTCGCGCGGTGTCTCCGATGTAAAAAATATTTTCGGCAGGCAGGAGGTTTTGAAGGGCGGCGACCACGGTGAGTCCACCGATACCTGAATCAAAAACTCCGATGGGATCTGATGAGCGATCAGTTGGCATTGGGTGTTGGAGGATTGGCTGTGGCCGACGGGGTGGCCAGTTGTTGTGCGGCGCGCTGAACGGCTTCATTGAGCCCAGTATTCAAGTTGTAGGGGGAAAGTGACCTTCGAAGGTTCGGGACCATGGTTGGATCCGTTGCGGAGGCTGCTGCCGAAGGTTCTTGATAAGTTGTCTTGCCCGTTACGGCGCTACCATAGCGGCTCACGCCTTCTACGATAGCCCGAGCAAAAGCATCGCGATAGGAGGAACTGGCAATAAGGCGGGCATCGGTCGGGTGATTCATAAACCCACCTTCGAGAAGGACACCTGGGATATTTAGATCACGAATGACGACGAAGCGAGCCCGCTTGATGCCGCGGTCAGTGAGGCGCATGTGGCGAAGCATCGAGGAATGCATAGCTGTTGCCAGAGCGACATTCTGGGAATCTTGAGCGTGACCGGGGTAAGGTTTGAGATCGTTGTAGCTGAGGTTTTCCTCATCCATCGAAGGAACGCCTCGGGGAGCTAAGGCAAATGTTTCGATGCCCGTTCCTCCGACGGTGTTGCTCTTATTGAAGTGAACGCTCACAAAAACGGCGTTCTGATACCTGTTGGCTAGGGCCGGTCGACGCTCCAGTGGAATGAATGTGTCGTTGGAGCGGGTGAGTTGGACTTTGTAGCCCTTCTCCAGCAGCAAGCGTCTGGCCCTGAGAACCACATCCAGAGCAGCTTCTTTCTCGATTCCACGGTTTCCCTTTGCTCCGGAGTCATGCCCGCCATGGCCGGCATCAAGAATGACCGTGCTGACAGAAGTTGCATTTTTAATGAGCCCTGGGCGCAAGACGGGTTCGATGATTTTTGTGACATCCATTGCCGAGATCAGGATCTTTCCGCCTTTGTTGACGATCGGAAATCCAAGGACGTATTTGACGTTGTTGATGAAGACTTCTCTAGTTCCGCTTTTTCCTTTGATGGTTTTCGTGGTGCTGGTCATCACGAATCCGTCTGCGCTCATCTTCGGGGAGCTTAGGTTGTAGAATTTCGAGACATTTTCCACCGGTACATAACGCCGGTTTTCATGAAGGATCACATCCCATGCGGTAGCTAATTCCGGCGCAAGCAGGAGGATTAGCAAGAATAGCAGGGTATGCGAACGCACGGCGAATCAGGGTTTAGTCGGCCGGTTGGAGGTGCAATGCGAATTCCTAGTGTGCTGGGTATCGCTGGCCATTTCTGAATCAATGCTGCGCCGTTCTTGGTCGCATCTGTGGAAAAAGGATGACGTCTCGTATGCTTTCGGCTCCAGTGAGCATCATGACAAGTCTGTCAATGCCGATGCCGATCCCACCCGCTGGCGGCATTCCGTATTCGAGAGCCGTGAGGAAATCTTCGTCGAGTTTCTGGGTTTCACCTCCGCTTTGGTGCTCGAGTCGTTCGCGCTGGAGGTCGGGGTCATTGAGTTCCGAGTAACCGGGAGAGATTTCTTGGCCGTTGATGACGAGTTCGTAGACGTCGACAACGCTGGAGTTGGTGGAATTGAGCTTAGCGAGAGGGACGAGTTCTTTCGGGCAATGCGTCACAAAGAGGGGGTTCATGGTTTTTTCTTCTACCAGTTTTTCGAAGATATGCTGGGTGAGTTCGAAATCCTCGTGGCAGTGGGAGACATCGATTTTATGTTCCGCGCACCATTCGCGGCGTTGCTCGGTGGTGAGTTCGTACCAGTTTGGCGCGACTCCGCGAATCAGATCCGAGTAAGAAGTCCGGCGCCAAGGGCGCGAGAGGTCGATCGTTTTAACGACGTTGCCTTCTGCATCGTGATGTTCGATTAGCAAGGACCCGCAGATTTTTTCCGCGACATGGCAGACCATTTCCTCGACCAGGCTGGCCATTTGCTCGAAGTCGGCATAGGCCCAATATGCTTCCAGCATGGTGAACTCGGGATTGTGGCGTCGTGAGATGCCTTCGTTGCGAAAATTGCGGTTGAGCTCAAAAACCTTATTGAATCCACCAACAAGTAGCCGCTTGAGGTAAAGCTCGGGGGCGATACGAAGAAAAAGATCCACGCCAAGGGCGTTGTGATGGGTTTCAAACGGTTGGGCTGCTGCACCACCGGGGATCGACTGCATCATGGGAGTCTCGACCTCGATGAATGCACGATCTTCCAAGAATCGGCGAATTTCCCGAACGATGGCGATGCGCTTTTTGAAAATCTCCAACGACTCGGGATTCGAGATGAGGTCGAGGTAACGTTGACGGTATTTGATTTCCGTGTCCTGAACCCCGTGCCATTTATCGGGGAGGGGGCGAAGGGATTTCGAGAGAACAGTGAACGAGGTCGCCTTAATGCTAGGTTCCCCGGTTTTTGTGGTGAATGTCTCACCTTCCACTCCGATGAAGTCTCCGATGTCGAGGTGGTCGAAAATGGCTGCGGATTCGGTGCCGATTTCCTTCGAGTTGATGTAAATCTGGATGCGTCCGGAGATATCCGAGAGGTCAATGAAGTGGCTTTTGCCCATATTACGATGGGCTGTAATGCGTCCGGCGGTGTGAACTTTTAGTCCCTCGACAAAATCGGCTCGGATGAGGCCAGGAGTGCCTGTGGTCTCAAAACGGGCGCCATAGGGATCGATGTTGGCTTCGCGGATGGCATTGAGCTTTTGCCGGCGAATAGCCAACAGTTCGTTGTGTGTTATTTCTTCCATGCTTTCAGAAAAACTGAGTGTTTCAGCCCGAGGCTTGGGCTGGTTATTGAATTTGTTGGATTTTGTAAACGGCGCCGCCAAATGCCAAGAGGCTAACGAGAGCAGTTAAGGCCAGAACGGCTTTTCCCGAGTCTTTTCCATTTGTATCGCGTTTGATCGGAGAGGAACTGACGAAATTATCTGGTCGGCGACTCACCGAGGACTCACGGGTAGTGGGGTCGGAAGACTCGACAGGTATTTTTTCAGCGGAGGCTTCCGAGACGCCAAAACGCGTGAGCACCGTGCCGAAGCGAACTTCGTCGCCTTCATGAAGAAGGGCTTTTTCGATTTTTTCACCGTTGATGAAAGTTCCATTGGTCGATCCGAGGTCGCGGAGAAAAAAACGATCCTCATCGGCAAAAATCTCCGCATGCGAGCTGCTGACGGAGGCGTCCTCGATCTGAAGCGCATTTTCCGGGAGTCGGCCGATGGAGGTGGTTTCCGCCGGGAGGTCGTGAATGATCTCTTTTCCTGATGCGAGGAAGATTTTGAGCTTGGCCATTGGGTTTGGGCTTAGTTAGCGGCTTTGGCGGCTTCAACCTCTTTGGCAAATTCGGCAAAGAAGTAATCCGCATCGTGCGGACCGGGGCTGGCCTCCGGATGGTATTGAACGCTAAAGGCGCTGTGTTTCTTGTGTCGGAGTCCGGCTACGGTGCCGTCGTTGAGATTGGTGTGGGTGACTTCGACGTCAGCAGGAAGAGTGGATTGATCGACCGCGTAGCCATGATTCTGCGAGGTAATGGCGATTTTTCCTGAGCGAAGATCTTTCACTGGTTGATTGGCTCCACGGTGACCGAACTTGAGTTTGAATGTCTTTCCTCCAAGAGCACGGGCGAGAATCTGGTGGCCGAGGCAGATGCCAAAAATTGGCTTTTTTCCAATCAATGCGCGCACGGTTTCGCATGCGTAGTCGAGGGCTTCGGGATCACCCGGGCCGTTGGAGAGAAAAATGCCATCGGTACCGAGAGCGAGAACCTCCGCCGGACTTGATGTGGAGGGGAGGACAGTTACCTGAAAGCCTTTCCGTCTAAGATAGCGGAGGATATTTTTTTTCATCCCGAAATCCAGCGCCGCGAGCGTGTGTGTGACAGGCGGGAGGGGATCAAATACGTTGCCTTTGGCGTCCGATTCTTGCACCGAGTCCGAGCCTGAGCGGAGGACCCAGTCTTTACTGAGGGTGGTTCCTTTGTCCCATTCGTAGTTGTTGTGGGTGCTCACTTCCTTAACGAAATCAATGCCATCGTAGCTCGCGGATTTGGCTTTTTGGATAGCCGTTGCCTCGTCTGTGATTTCTGTGGTGATGCAGGCCTTCATCGATCCCCTCGTTCGCAAGTGCCGAGTGAGCGCGCGGGTATCAATACCTTGAATGCCGGGGATACCGTGCTTTTCCAAATATTCGTGCAGCCCGCAGTCCGCCCGCCAACTGCTGATCACGGGGCTCAATTCCTCGATCACGAACCCTCGAACCTGCGGAATGTCGCTCTCCACGTCCAACTCGTTCACGCCATAGTTGCCAATCTCGGGATAGGTCATCGTGACGATTTGTCCGCGATAAGAGGGGTCGGTCAGGATTTCCTGGTATCCACTCATGGACGTATTAAAGCAAATCTCCCCAGTCGAAGTGCCCTTGGCCCCGAAGGACTCGCCACGAAAAACTCGACCATCTTCCAATGCCAACAATGCAATCATGAGTTCACTTCTAGCATTTGTATCTGCTGGGTAAAAGCATTTCCCAAGTGAATTTTTTATACGAATGGCGACAAATGGCACTTATTATATTTGATGTAACCCGTGAATGCATCGGTTTAAAGTTGTTCTTTGTCGGAATGGATCTCTTTATCCTCTCATTCGCGTTTAAGTAATGAAGAATATTTTCATAATCGCAGTTCTAGCCACGATTGGTTTTTTTGGATGGAAAAACTATACAAAGGTGCCTCCAACGCCGCTCGAGCATGCGGAGAATTGTTTGCGACAGAGTTCGATCCCATCGGCTGAGCTAGCCAGAATTTGCAATGACTTTCCGACGCTCGCTTCAGCTAGGCTGAAGAATCGAAAAATCACAGTGACTGGGATACTGAAGAAAGCCCTCGTCAAGGGGGTGGATCGCCGAGATTTGATAATGGAGCTTGAGGGGGCGGGTAAACGTAATGTGACACTAATTTCGGATATTGACTCATCAAAAAGGCTTAGGGGACTGCCGACAGATTCTCTATTTCAATTTCAAAAACATGGATCCGAAATTTATGTGGAGCAAACCTCAAAGGTTCCTGAAAAAAATGAATCTACTTCAAAAGATTCTTCCTCCAAAGACTCTTCATCGCAGAAGGAGGTGGTAATCGCTTTTCGCGAGGGCGATCAAATCGATCTCGAGGGGATATTTCTCTATCTCAGACCCGGCTCCGTGGAGTTGGAGTGGATTCAACCAAGCGGTTTTGACTTTTAATCCACGTTCTCGCGTGGTTTCCAATAATTCCTTTCATCCCCATTCGTGAGATGTGCTAGGATTTCCCCATGAAAGACAAAACCAAGCGAGTCATTAAGGTGCAAATTCCCATTTCCACGTGGGTGAAGTCGATCTTGATAGGGGTTGTGGCATTTGCATTTATTGTTTTTGCGATTTGGCAAACGGGTAAACCCATTATTGATGCCAAAATGACGGGCACTGTGGTTTCGAAGGAGTTCAAACCCCTCGCTCAGTCGGAGAGTCAGATTACTCTTAACCGCGATGGGGCGGTGAGGACGGACAAGGTCGATGGGGAATATATTATCAGCGTCGAAGTTCTCCTAAAGGATGGTTCCAAAAAAACATTCACCGTTTGGCTGAATGATAAAACGCGTTTTGATTCCACTAGTGTCGGTGACACGTTTGATGTCGGGCCTTACTTGGTCAAATAAGAGGCGGCCGCATCGAGATTGTATCAGATTTGGGGAGAGCGGAGCGTCGTTTACGATCCATCCTAAGCGTTTAAGATTTTCTTGAACGAAATTTTCTCCATTCTGTCTTAAACAAACACTCCATCACTGATATTTTAACAAACCATCCGAATAAAAAATCATCCGTAAATATGAGCATCAATACATCCGAACTCACTCGCCATGTCCAAGAAAACAGACACTGGGTTGAACCACTGGTGAACGAGGTCGGTCGCGTCGTCGTTGGGCAGAAGGTTCTCGTACACCGCCTCCTGATTGGGTTGCTTTCAAATGGGCACGTGCTTTTGGAAGGTGTCCCTGGATTGGCTAAGACGCTCACTGTCCGCACTCTCGCAAACTCGATTCGAACTGGGTTTCAGCGCCTCCAGTTCACGCCGGATCTTTTGCCGGCGGATCTTGTTGGAACCATGATCTACAATCCTCGTGAGAGCGTCTTCACGACGAAGTTGGGGCCGATTTTTTCCAACCTTATTTTGGCCGATGAGATCAACCGCGCTCCAGCAAAAGTGCAGAGCGCTTTGCTTGAGGCGATGCAGGAGCGTCAAGTCACGATCGGCGAAGAGACCTTTCCTCTTCCGGATCCTTTTCTTGTTCTCGCTACGCAGAACCCCATCGAACAGGAGGGTACATACCAACTGCCCGAGGCTCAACTCGACCGTTTCATGCTTAAGGTGCATGTGGGATATCCGACTCGCGAAGAGGAGCGTTCGATCTTGGACGCCATGGCGACGTCATCGCCAAAGCTCAATGTGGACGCCGTCGTTGGTCCCGAGGACATCATTAGCGCCCGCGGCGTGGTGAACGATATCTATGTGGACGATCGGGTGAAGGACTACATTGTGAACATCGTTTGGGCCACTCGCGATCCCGCCTCCTGCAATTTGAAGCTGGATGGAATGATTCGCTACGGAGCCTCACCGAGAGCGACGATTTTCCTCACGCTGGCGGCCAAGGCGAATGCCTTTATTGCCGGTCGAGGCTACGTGACACCTCAGGACGTGAAGAGCGTTGGCATGGATGTGTTGCGCCACCGTATTGGCGTGAGTTACGAGGCGGAGGCCGAAGCCGTGACGACAGAAATGGTGATCGAGAAGATTTTCGCTGGAGTTCAGGTGCCCTAAAAGGTTCGCCGCTCCTCACTGCCACCTTCATTTCGTCATTCATGACTCGCGATCCTAAGGAGATTCTCAAAAAAATCCGCCGCATTGAGCTGCGCACGCGTCGGCTTGTGAACTCGACCTTCGCAGGCCAGTACCACAGCGTATTCAAAGGCCGTGGCATGAATTTTGAGGATGTGCGCGAGTATGCGCCTGGCGATGAAATACGAGCAATCGACTGGAACGTCACCGCGCGTATGAATGCGCCCTATATTAAGAAATTCACCGAAGAGCGGGAGTTGACGGTGATGCTTTTGGTGGACGTGAGTGCATCCGGTATTTTTGGTAGCGTGGAGTTGAGTAAGCGGGAACTTGCCGCCGAGGTTGCTTCGTTGCTGGCTTTCAGCGCGATCAATAACAACGATAAGGTCGGGTTGTTGCTATTCTCCGACGAAGTGGAGCTTTTTATTCCGCCGAAAAAAGGGCGCCTCCATACTTTGAGGTTAATTCGAGAGATGCTGTATTTTGAGCCTAAGGGCAAGGGGACTAATCTTTCCGTCGCGTTGGAGTATATGAACCGGGTTATTAGCCGCAGGGCTGTGGTTTTCATGATCTCGGACTTTCTAGCGCCCGATTTCACAAAGGCTCTCAATGTGACCAGTCGGCGCCATGATCTCGTGGCAATGCCGGTTACGGATCCCGGCGAGAGTGAGATCCCTGACATCGGCATCATCACTTTGGAGGATGCTGAAACAGGAGCCCAGATCGACATTAATACGAGCAGCAAGGCGGTGAGGCGTGGGTTGCTAAGCGCAAACAACGATCATCGCCGTAGTCTCGAATCCCTCTTCCGTAGTCGGCGTATCGATATCGTCCCCCTATCCACAACGGAAGACTACCTGATTGCGATCCGGACTTTCTTTGTCCAACGAGAGCGTCGCATGGCTGCATGAACCCACCCGCACCAACTCCAGTTCCGATCAACGATATCGCAGGCCCAGTCTGGTTCTGGCCCTATCCCATATGGATGACGATTTGCGCCGCTTTTGCGCTTGTGGTGATTTTAGTGGGTTTCATTTATGTGGCGAAGCGGTTGCTTAAACGCAAAAGCCGTATTCTTACCAACCGCGAGCGGGCTATCGCGGCATTGAGCGCGCTACGCGACCAGATGGCTGGAGCTGATCCCTACACTTTTGGTGTTGAGGTATCAAACGATGTTCGGAGTTACATTCAGTCCGAGCATGGGCTCTCTGCCACTCGCCAGACTTCCATTGAGTTTCTGCAGTCGATCGCGGACCACGCCCTTTTCACAGACAATGAAAAAGTGGGCTTAGCCGTGCTACTCGAGAGGACCGATTTGTTGAAGTTTGCTCGCGCTGAGGCTGGTGAGGCCGAAATGCTCGATCTTCTCGAGACGGCGGTACGATTTGTCCGTGGTGAGGTTCCGTCCAGCAATGTCAAAGAAGGGAAGGTGGCGCGATGAGAGACTTTTCTTTTGCGAATCCCTGGCTGCTTTGCCTGCTTTTGGTGGTTCCCTTGCTTTCCTACTTGAAGGGGAAGTTTGGAGGTACGGCGGGAGTCTTATTTTCTACCACCGCCACGCTCGCCAAGATCGGTCAACGTCGCCGATCAAGGGCAGGCGGGATTCTGGCTGGGCTTGTCTATTTGAGTCTTGGATTATTTGTTATCGCCCTCGCTCGCCCTCAACTCGGTCGAGTGGTGACGCGCGTGCAGGCAACTGGCGTCGATATCATGCTCGCTCTGGATGTTTCTCGATCGATGTTGGCTGAGGATTTTACGATAGGGAATACGCGGGCGAACCGTATCGAGGCGGTGAAGCGCGTGACCGAACAATTTATCCGTGAGCGACCGAATGATCGCATTGGCATTGTCGCTTTTGCGGGTCGGCCGTATTTGGTGAGTCCACTCACACTCGATCACGATTGGTTGATCCAAAACCTCGATCGCCTGCGGATCGGTCTTGTTGAGGATGGAACCGCGGTGGGTTCCGCCATCGCCTCTGCCGCGAATCGTCTCAAAGACAAGGAAGCCAAAACCAAGCTCATCGTTCTTCTCACCGATGGCGACAACAATGCTGGAAAAGTCATGCCTCTCACGGCTGCCGAGGCAGCGAAAACTCTGGGAATCCGCATTTATGCAATCGGTGCGGGAACCGAGGGGGAAGCCCCTTTTCCGATGACGAATGCATTCGGGCGAACAGTTTATCGCAACGTGCTTGTGAAATTCGACGAGAAGGTTCTCCAAGAAATCGCGACAATCACCAACGGAAAATTTTTCCGTGCGACAGATACCGAATCGCTCAAAACCATCTTCGGAGAGATCGACAAGCTTGAGAAATCCAAGGTCGAAGTCGAAAAGACTGCGCAATATCGTGATCTCTTTCAATGGTTCCTCATCCCCGGACTCGCCTGCCTGCTTCTTGAAATGCTGCTTTCCCAAACGCTATGGAGACGACTGCCCTGACATTCGGTAATCCCCAATGGATATGGTGCCTCGCGTTGCTGCCAGCACTAGCGGGTGTTTACGTTTGGTCACACCGTCGCAGTCGTGCGCTCATTGCCAAGGTCGTGGCCTCTCGTTTGCGGGATCAGCTTGCGGGGTCAGTGAGTGTGTCGCGTCGCGTTTTTCGGGCGCTTTTGCTCTTGCTGGCGCTTGCGGGCGTCATTCTCGCTCTCGCCCAACCTCGCTATGGTTTCATTGAAAAGGAAACCAAGCAGAAGGGCCGCGATGTGGTGATCGCGTTGGATACCTCAAAAAGCATGCTAGCGACAGATATCGCACCCGATCGTCTCACGCGGGCTAAACTTTTTAGCCAAGATCTTATGCGATTTCTTAAAGGGGATCGCGTGGGACTTATTGCCTTTGCCGGTTCCGCCTTTTTGCAGGCGCCACTCACCTTGGATTACTCGGCCGTGACCAATTCGCTGGATGAGATGGACACAAATGTGATTCCTAAGGGGGGGACGAACATCGCTGCCGCCATAGCCACAGCAAGGGAGGCCTTCGGAAAGGCTGAGGGACAGACTAGGGCGCTGGTGATTTTAACTGATGGCGAGGAGTTGGATGCCGATGGAATCGCTGCAGCCAAGCAGGCCGCCTCGGAAGGAATTCGCATTTTCACTGTCGGGATCGGCTCGGCAGCTGGATCACTTATTCCAGTGCGAACTCAAGATGGGCGGCAGGATTTTGTGCGCGATGCTTCAGGTAAGCCTGTGAATTCCAAGTTGGATACCGGTCGATTGAACGAAATCGCCCAGGCGACAGGCGGATTTTTTGTGTCCATCGGTCCCGATGCGGCCAAGGAGATATTCCAAAAAGGCATCGAGCCAATGGAGCTCACCGAGAACGGGGTTTTCACTTCCCGTCAGCCTATAGAGCGTTACCAATGGCCGCTTGGGGTTGCAGTTTTTTGTCTGATGCTCTCCGTTCTTCCTGGTGATCGACGCCGGAAGGTGCCGCTGGCTTTGGCGGTACTCGCCTCGTTTTTCACTACCACTCCGATGGGCTACGCTGGAACCAACGGGCTTCAAGATTACATGGCGGGGCAATACGAGCAGGCCGGAGCCGCATTTGAAAAAGGGCTAGAAGCCGAACCGGATTCACGTCCCTTGCAATTCAATGCTGGCGCGGCCGCTTACAAGTCGGGGAAATTTGACCAAGCCATTTCGCATTTCACGAAGGCGCTTCTCTCCGAAGACAAAAAGCTCCGAGAGGATGCCTCCTACAACCTCGCCAACTCCCTTGTTCGGACCGGTGAGGCTGCGAAGGAAAACGATGCTAAGAAGACAGCCTGGAAAAGTGCCATTGAGCATTACTCCGAAGCGCTGAAGCTCAATGCCGCAAATAACTTGGCCAAAGAAAATCGCGATATCGTGGAAAAGCTTCTGAAAGATCTCGAAAAACAGGAGCAAGAAGACAAAAAGGATCAGAAGGATCAGAAGGATCAGAAGGATCAGAAGGATCAGAAGGATCAGAAGGATCAGAAGGATCAGAAGGATCAGAAGGATCAGAAGGATCAGAAGGATCAGAAGGACGATCAGGGCAAAGACCAAGATAAGAAAGATCAAGACCAAAAGGAAAAATCGGGTGATCAGGACAAGAAGGACTCCGAGCAAAAGCCTCAGGACAAAAAAGAGGACCAGAAAGATCCCAAAGAGTCTGAAGACAAAAAGCCACAGGATTCGAATAAGGATGAGGGCAAATCTGACAAAAAGAATGACCAGAAATCTCCTGCTCCATCACCTACGCCTGGTGAAAAGAAGGAGGGAGATTTAAAGAGTTCCAAGCCAGAGGAGCCCAAGCCCTCGCCTGAAAATCAAAAGCCGGAACAAGGCGCTGCTGGAGGTGAGGAGGAGAAAGATGGGCAGATGACTCCAGCCCAAGCGAGGGGCCTTCTTAACTCTCTTCGGAACGAAGAGGAGAAAGTCAACCTGATGGAGCAGCAAACCTCGCAAGAAGTGCTCCGCGACTGGTAAAATTAAGATTGATGAAAATGCGCGTTGTCATTTTGTGGGTGGGATTGCTTTTGGCGGCCTTAACGGGTCTACTGGCGCAAGAAGTCACGGCGGGATTGAGCAGTCCCAGCACTTCTGTCGGACAGCCTGTCGAGTTGGTCGTGACGGTTCGTGACAGCAGAAATGCGGAGGTGCCTCAGACGGTCGATGTAGCAGGTCTGCGGATTGAGCTTTTTGGAAGGGCCACGCGATTTGAAATGAATAATTTCAAGGTGACATCTTCTTTGACCTACACGTATTCGGTGGTGCCGTTGAATGCGGGTGAGTTCACGATTCCGCCGATTGAGGTGAAGGTGGACAAAAAAACGCTCAAAACAGCTCCTGCCCGACTCTCCGTGATGGCGGGCGCTCCACCTGCGCTGCCTGCGCCTCAGCCTCTTCCCAATGCCCCCTCGACTCGCTCGGACGTGCAGCCTCCCGCAGGGCAAGTAACGCCCTATTTTGGGGATCTTCTTCTCTCGAAAAAGAAGGCTTACGTGGGTGAGGTGGTTCCGGCCGAGTTGCGGTATTACTTCAATTCCCGGATCAGCGGCGAGGTGGGGGATCGCCCGAATTTCGGAGGCGAGGGATTCACCGCTCAAAAGCTCTCCCATGTTCCCAAGCGCGAGCAGATTGTTAACGGAGAAAACTATATTGTTTTTGGTTTTCAAACAGGGATTACACCTGTGAAGTCCGGTGCGCTCGAGATTCCTACATCCAGTCTGGAGGCCCGCTTGCAGGTTCCGGGAAGTCCTCCTCCTGGCTTCGCTGATATTTTTCAGCAGTTTGGCGGAGCCTTGCCGCCGGGCATGTTTACGAGCAGTCGGGATGTGAGCATCGATACAAAGCCTGTCACAATGGAGGTGGTTCCTTTGCCGAAGGAGGGAAAACCGGAGAATTTCTCCGGCGCGATCGGAAAGTTTAAGATGGATGCGAGCGCCAATCCCAAAAAAGCGGCGCCGGGTGATCCTATCACCATCAAGGTTCTTGTTACAGGACAGGGGAACTTTGATGCCATGGGGGCGCCGGAGTTAACGGATGACGAAGGCTGGCGCTCCTATCCGCCCACGGATAAGTTTGAGCCTGCGGATGCGATTCATTTTACAGGAACGAAGACCTTCGAGTTCGTTCTCATCGCCAAGCAAGATCGGATCCAAACACCAGGCCTCAAGTTCACTTACCTCGATCCGGCCACGGGGACATATGAAACGCTCACACAAGCTCCCTTTGACGTTGAGGCAAAAGCCGGTGAGGCGAAGCCGGAAGCAAGCCCAGTTGGGAACGTTACTTCCTCGCCCACACCTAAGGCGTCGCTGACATCATCGAAATCGGTGGTTCACGTTGGTGGGGACTCGAGTTGGACGCCCCTTTTCAAACAGCCCTTCTTCCTGCTCCTCAATTTGGCCGTAGCGACCGTTTGGGGGCTCGCGCTGGTTTATGTTTTAGTGAAAAAACTCCTTCGATCGGCATTTATGCGCAGGCGATCGAATGCGAGTCGCCTCAAGCGACTGATTGCCGATTTGGAGGCCTGTGAGGATGGGCGTTTTTACGATCAGGCGGCGGGCTGTCTTGCTTCCCTCGGTGGGGCTGATCCAGAGAACTTGGATGCTGGGCTAACGACCGAAGACAGCCAAGTCCTTCGATTCCTCATCGAGCGCATTGCGGAATCCAAATACTCGCCGAATGCCTTGGCGAAGCCGACTGCGGATGAGTGTGGGCGCGTCATGCAGGTCCTTACCCGTCTTGTTTCTCAATATGCGAAATAAAATCCTTAGCACCCTCCGAAGTGGAATTGTGGCACTGATGTTGTTGAGTGCGGCCTTCTCGGCTTGGGGTGATGATCTCTCTGATGCCAGATCTCGCGCCGCTAATGGCGAGCACGCTGGAGCTATTCGCTTATTTGAGAAGCATCTCCAAACGGAGCGCCCCTCGGCGTCTGTGTATTTTGAATTGGGCGAGTCAGCCATGAAATCGGCGAATCCAGTCTCAGCGGCCTTGAATTTCCGTCGGGCGTTGATTCTGGATCCCCGATTTGAAACTGCACGGAAGGCTTTATCTGAGGCCAATCTGGCTCTTGGCATTCCACCTGATCCCTCCGATTGGAAAGTGACTCTCGTTAGCACAGTGCCACTTAATGCTCTTCTGATCACTGGTGTCGTGGTTTCTTGGATTGGACTATTTATGGCTTTGGCGGTTTCCCGAGTGCGTGCGCGCCTGATTTTTGCTGCGGCTTTGATTTTCAGTGGTGTTTCGTTGGTCGCTCTTGCTTGGTTTTGTGATCCCCGCATCGAGTTCAGCCATCAATCGTATGTTCTTTCCTCGTCGGGTTGTGTGGTTTTCAACGCACCTGTCGATAACTCCGAGAAACTCACCAAGCTAGCTCCGGGGAGCGTGGTTACTGCGATTTCTGAGCGTGGACGCTGGATCTACGGCCAGTTGCCAGGGGGCGCAAGGGGTTGGTTTCTGAGCGAAGGTCTCGAGTCGCTGATTCCTCGCACGTGAGGAATTTGCTCGCAGCTTTGCTTTTCGCGAGTGCTCCCGTGCATGCGGGATGGGAGGCGGAGGTTCAAGCGCAAACCGCTGGGGATTTTCCAGATTCTCCTTCCTTTAATGCGGAGTATCGTCTCGGATGGTCTGAGATTGAGGCAGCGCGGGCTTGGGTTTCTGTCACCCGCCCTGATGGCATGGTCTGCCTGAATGCTAACGGAGGTACGTATGGGGCTGTGCGATTGTTGTATCAACTCGACGCCGCGTTCACGTCGCTTTATCGCCAACTTGACTTCCAGACCCATCGCTCCGATTTGGTGGAGACGTATTCCGACCGGACGCTCACGACCTCGATTGTCGGTGGGCTTGGTGAACTCTGGAGTCTGAGTGATTCCACAAGACATGGGAAAT
>CAMBAQ010000007.1 GCA_945863785.1 Chthoniobacter flavus | reverse complement strand
ATAATATGTCGCCAATTTCTGGCGAATGGTCGGATCCTTGTCCTCTGACCAACGCTTCATCTCACTCGAAGAGGCATTCGGAGCAACAGCATAAACCTCGTCCAACGCGGCAAAAACACGCTCCAACCCTGGAATCACGGGGTGACCGGCAATGAAATCCTCAAGAAGAGATTCGGCCTCGGGGGCCTTGCCTGTACGGGAAAGCGCCTGAGCTTGCAGAATAACACTCGATGCGGCCATGTTTGCATCCAACGGCTTGAGGTTCGCTAGGATCTCCAAGGCCTGGTCATTTTGATTCAAAAGACACATGGCTGCAGCTAAGAGAAAGTCTTTTTTGGTTCGATCTTTCGACTCTGTAACTGTGAGGTCAGCGAGCACTTTTTTGGCACCGGACCCGCTCCCCTTGAGGATTTGTAACTCCGCAAGATCGAGGAGCGCCTGATTTTTTCCAACGGAAGACAGCCAGGAAAGCGCACCCTCCAGCACCGACACCGCTTCATCGATGCGATTCAGATTTCTCAGCATGGACGCCCTCCCCAATACCGCCTCTCGGAAGAACAAAAAATCGGCAGCCATCGTGCAACGCGTATATTTTGAAAGGGCCTCTGCGGAATCGCCGTTTGCGGCGTGGGCCTGTGCGAGCCAAAACTCCCTCTCAAGTCCGGCATGAGGAGAAACCACGCTAAGCAGCCTGACAGCAACCCCTGGTTGACCATCCGCAATAAGCGCGCGGGCATAGAGAATATTTGCCTCATCACCCGCAGGCGGCTTGCCGACCATGGGAATGGTCTCCTCCATTTTCAGAAGAGCGACTTTAGGAAATCCGGCATCCAAAGCGGTACGGGCGCTTTCCAAAAGATCCTGCGCAGACAGAACCATCACACCGCTTAGAAGGAAAAAAATCACACGCTTCATGGTTTAAGATATTTTTTGAGATAATGACCGGTATGACTTTGGGCGGATTGCGCAACTTTTTCTGGTGTTCCCTGTGCGACGATCTCGCCTCCGCCCGATCCCCCTTCGGGACCAAGATCAATGATCCAGTCGGCACACTTGATGACCTCCAGGTTGTGTTCGATGACGATCAGTGTGTTCCGGGCGTTGCGGAGTTTCATGAGAACTTCGAGAAGTTTGTGGATATCCGCAAAGTGGAGGCCAGTCGTTGGTTCGTCGAGGAGATAGATCGTTCGACCGGTCGCACGCTTTGAGAGTTCGGCCGCCAGTTTGATTCGCTGAGCCTCACCGCCTGAGAGAGTGGTCGCCGATTGACCTAGCCGCAAATAACCCAACCCTACATCTTGAAGAGTATCCAACTTGCTTGCCAACGCTGGCACACTTCGGAAAAACCGGGACGCCTCATCGACGGTCATGTCCAATACATCGGCAATATTTTTGCCCTTATACGTGATCTCCAGTGTCTCACGATTGTAGCGCCGACCTTGGCAGATCTCGCACTCCACATAGACGTCAGCAAGAAAGTGCATTTCGATGCGAATGAAACCATCCCCTTGGCAGTGCTCACAGCGCCCCCCTTTGTTGTTAAAGGAAAATCGACTCGCGTCGTAGCCACGAACCCGGGAAGCCGGCAAATCACTAAAGAGATCGCGAATGGGACCGAGTGCCCCGGTGTAGGTGGCTGGATTCGAACGGGGCGTACGGCCAACGGGACTTTGATCAATGACGACGACCTTGTCGAACTGCTCGATACCTTGGATCGAGCGATGCGCTCCGGGACGTGACCTCGCACGGTTTAAGTCACGCTCGAGAGCGACACGAAGAATGTCATTCACGAGCGTGGATTTGCCACTACCCGAGATTCCGGTCACGCAAGTCAGGCAACCTGCCGGGAAGGAAGCGGTGATATTTTTCAGGTTATTTTCTGTGGCTCCCACAACGCGCAACCATCCGTCGCCGATTTCACCAACTTCGGCACCGGTCACCCTTGGCGCGAGACGTTGACGGGGAACTGGGATGTGAATCGTCCCGTTGAGATATTGGGCCGTAAGCGAATCGGGATTATCCAAAATCTCAGCCAGTGTCCCCTGGGCCACCAAGGCTCCACCACGCGGACCGGCTCCCGGCCCGAGATCTAAAATATGGTCGGCCGCACGGATTGTATCTTCGTCATGCTCGACAACGATGACGGAGTTTCCGAGATCGCGAAGATCACGGAGCGTTTGGATAAGCCTGTCATTGTCTCTCTGGTGCAGACCGATGCTAGGTTCATCAAGCACATAAAGAACACCGGAGAGCCCCGATCCGATCTGGGTCGCCAAGCGGATACGTTGGGCCTCACCGCCCGAGAGCGTCCCGCTCTCGCGACTGAGTTGAAGATATCCGAGGCCGACTTCATTGAGAAATCTAAGGCGCTGTCGAACCTCACGCAGGACATCTTTCACGATTTCCACATCACTAGGAGCGACTTTGAGTTCTTCCATGGCGAGAGCAGCCTCTGCGATGGTCAGTCCACACATCTCCTGTATGCCATATTCACGGTCATCCAGTGTACTGAGTGTCACCGCGAGAATTTCCGGCCTTAATCGTGCCCCACCGCAAACACGACAGACTCGTCGCCCTTGATAGGCACGAAGTCGCTTGCGGGTGAACTCGCTTTTCGTCGTCGCGTAAAGGTTCTCCAACTGCGCAATCACGCCCTCGAACGGCTTCGATGATGTCCTGTTCGCTCCGATCGCCATGCGAATGCTTCGATCCACCGAACCTTGCAGGACAAGCCCTCTAAAATCCTCTGGCAAATCTTGCCAAGGCTTTTCCAACGGCGCAGGGGTATCTGAAACGAGCCCCTCCAGCAGAGCAGCGTAATAGGCCTTCATTCGCGGATTCGCCTGCTTCCATGGGCGAACAGCTCCTTGCGCGATGTTTTTTTCTGCATCCACGATCAGATCGGGATCGAAAAAATTCTCCGTCCCGATTCCATGACAGGCGGGACAGGCACCGAGATGACTATTGAAGGAAAAATGCTTCGGCGTCAGGCGAGTCATTGTAAATCCCGTGGCGGGATTGCAAAAATCGGTAGAAAATTTTTCGTCCGTCCAAGTCGATGCGGAGGGCTCCTGACGGGTCGTAGAGATTTTGCCTCCCCCTAGGCGGAGCGCCGTTTCAATCGAGTCCGTGAGGCGCTGGCCGAGATCTGCACGAATGACGAGACGATCAACAACCGCTTCGATCCAGTGGGGTTTGGCTTTTTCGAGGCGGATCGGCTCCGGTCTAGTGAGCTCGATCACCTCGCCATCCACTCGGATTCTCACGAACCCCTCCCTGCGGGCCTTCTCGATCACATCCCGAAACTCTCCGACTTGCCCAGAAATCAGTGGGGCAAGAACAAGGAACTTCGTACCCTCGGACCAGCGGAGGATGGCATCGGTGATTTCTTGTGGAGTCTGCCGCGCCACACGCTCCCCAGTTTTGGGGTCATGGGGAACTCCAGTCGATGAAAACAAAAGCCGCAGATAATCAAAAATCTCCGTCGTCGTTGCGATGGTCGATCGGGGATTCGCACTAGATGTGCGCTGCTCGATGGCAATCGCCGGCGAGAGACCCTCGATATAGTCGACATCCGGTTTTTGCATTTGGTCCAAAAACTGACGCGCATAAGCGGAGAGGCTCTCCATGTATTTGCGCTGCCCTTCCGCGAAGAGCGTATCAAAGGCGAGCGAAGACTTGCCTGAACCGCTCAGGCCAGTGATGACCACAAACTGGTGCCGAGGGATATCGACATCCAGATTTCGCAGGTTGTGCTGTCGAGCACCCTTGATGCGAATGAAAGAATGTTTGTTCGAGGTCATGGATGCCAATTCGGCTAGTTCATAGATTAAACCGAAATCCCCTCCGGCATCAAATGTTGCGTCAATCCGTGCATGCTATCTGAATCCTTTTACCAACTCACCGTCTTTCCTTCCCTCTAGAAAAGCACCCCCCAATGGAGCGCCCTGGCTTTTTTCTTGGGTGGAATTTTAAAATTCGGCGGTGTAGGCTTCAGCGCAATGAATCGGAAGCGACGTTTGCTTGAGGAAAAGGCCGTTTCGCATCGCGATGCGTGGCGCCCTCTGCTCATTGCTGCCCTGATTTTATCACTCATGGCGCACTGGTATTTCCGCTCATGGGCAAAAGGCGTCACCGTCGAAAGGCAAGTGGCTCCGATTGAGAAAAAAAACATCAAACCGACATTCAAAGTCGAGCGCGTTGATATCACTCCCCGCATTAAGCAGTCCGTACCCGAAAAAATCCCTCAGGCTCAACTGCAACCGTCCAAGCCTGACCCCAAAAGACCCTCCGACGAAAAGATTTCTTTTGAAAAAATGATGGGCGACGTGCCCGTTCCCGGAGCCCCTCCCCGCTTAGACCAGGTCATGCTGGACGAAAAACCGGGGATCACAGTCACTCCCTCCTCAGCCAACACCGCCATGAATGCGGCCAAGAACGAGACCGCTAAAATCAACGACTCCCTTGCCGAGGAATTGCTTAAAGAAATTCCAGCTATCAAAGTTGACGCTTCCGCCAGAGGCGTACCCTCCACCACAGCAGACTCTGTGGTTGGAATGCCCGCTGGAGAGCGAGGATTTAGTAACCTCGACGACCTTCTTGCGCAGACTGGCCCCCTCACCTCGGACACCGCGCCCATCCTCATGCCGAGTGATTTACTTTTCACCTACGACGCCTTCGTTCTCGAGCCTGGTGCCATGACCAGCCTAGAAAAACTCGGCACCCTTCTGAAGCGAAACCCGCGCGCGCGTTTTCTCATTGAAGGACATACCGACTCCTTCGGCACAGATGACTACAATCTTAAGCTCAGTCAACTCCGCGCGGAATCAGTCAAAGCCTGGCTTATTGCTAATATGGGCCTGCCTGGAGATGTGATCGAAACCGTCGGTTTGGGGGAAACCCGCCTCATCGCTCCCGCCACCGGCACCATCGAGGAACAGCGGATCAACCGCCGTGTGGAGATCGTGATTCGCGACACCTCGAAATGAATCCGGAAAGCCCGCAAACACTCGAAAAATCGGCCCTTGAGCTATCCAAGCAAGCGCGCAACAACCAAGACAACCCCGTCGCTCTCTTCAAAGGTTTCCGCCAAGTCGAGGAAGACAGACTGAGAGCTTGGCATCGTGCCGGCGGTGGGGGCCGAGAAATCGCCCGCCAGCGTTCCGACATGGTTGATATCCTCATCCGCGAGCTTTTCGAGGGCATCGTCCGCAAAGTTGTCGGCAAGTCCCTCACAGGACGTCTTTGCATGATGGCTTTCGGGGGCTACGGCCGCCGTGAACTCACCCCCATGAGTGATGTCGACATCCTCTTCCTTCAGGCAAAAAACGCGAATGACAAAGAGGTCGAAGAAGTCATACGTCAAACCATCGTGGCCCTCTGGGATATCGGGTTCAAGGTCGGACAAGCCACGCGCACCATTGCCGAGGCTATCGACAAAGCCAATGAGGACATGGTCACAAAAACCTCGATGCTTGAGTCACGCTTCTTAACCGGTGACCGTGATATTTTTACCCGTTTCAAGGGACTCTTCCAAGATGCCTGCGTGAAAGGCCTCGGTGAACCTTACATCGCATGGAGGATCGCCAACCAAGCCGAACTTCGCGTGAAATATGGTCGCACGGTTTTCATGCAGGAACCGAACGTGAAGAACGGGACCGGCAGCCTGCGTGACTATCAGAGCCTTCTCTGGATCTCTCAGTTCAAATACGGCATCACCACCACAGCCAAACTCGTTGAGGCAAAAATCCTGCGAGATGGGGAGCGCCGCAATCTCGAAAAGAGCTACGACTTTCTCCTGAGAACGCGTGCGGAAATGCAATATATCAATGGACGTTCGGCCGAGGTTCTGACCCTCCAGTTACAGGGCAAAGTCGCACAGGCGTTTGATTACCCTCAGAAAAACATCCTGCGCCGAGTCGAGGCCTTCATGAGGGAATACTACGGCCATGCGCGGACCATTTTTTTGATAACCGAGAGCGCCTTGCGAAAAATGGAAGCGATTGCCCCACCTGCACGGTCTGGCCTGCTCCGGCTTTTCGGGGTTCGTCAAAAACCAGAAAAAATCGATCGCTTCATTATCAAAAATGGCCGTATCGAGCCAGAATCGCGCGAAATCTTTAACGACGACCCGTACCGCCTGATGCGGGCGTTCCATCACGCGCAGGTCCGCCAACTCGAATTTCACCCGGAACTCGCCGATCTGGTCGCGCGCAGACTCCATCTGATCGACCGCACCTTCCAATACGCAAGTATGGCCCGCGAGACCTTCCTCGCCATTCTTTCCCGCAAAGGCGAAGTCGGTCGTACCCTTCGCTTGATGCATGACCTCGGGGTGCTCGGTCGATACGTTCCCGAGTTTGGTGAACTCGACTGCCTTGTGCAGCACGAGTTCTACCATCGCTACACAGCGGACGAACATACGCTCGTGTGCATTGAAAAGCTGGATGCGGTTTTATTTGCGGACTCACCGAAACTGCGCGGTTATCGCCAGATTTTTCAAAAACTCGAGGATCCCGCTATACTCTACCTCGCCATTCTCCTCCACGACGTCGGAAAATCCGCAAACACCCGTCACCACGAGGAGGCCAGCGCTCTCCTTGCCCACAAGGTCGCCCGCCGCCTACAACTGACCCCTGAACGTCGCAGAATGCTGATCACACTCGTGGACTCGCATTACCTGATGTCGAAAATGTCACAATCGCGCAACCTCGACGATCCCGCCACGACAGAGGAATTTGCTCGCATTATCGGCAACCGAAAAAACCTCGATGCGCTCATGCTCTTGACTCTCGCCGACGGAATGGGCACAAGCGACCAGAACTGGTCGGACTGGAAGGAAGGCCTAGTATGGATGCTTTACCGGAGAACCCAGCAATATCTGGAAGGCGGAGTCGATGCCATGGAGCAAAGCCGCCGCGACAGAATGCAGCAAAGAGACGTGGCCATGGAAAAGCTCGGTCCCGGATTCCGTGATGCGTGCGATGCTCACTTCCAATTCATGCCCGCCCGTTACTTCCTGAGCTACGAACCGGACGAAATCGCCGAGCACTTAAATTTATTCCAATCGTTCTTCGAGCGTCGAGAGGCGGATGAATCGCTCGCCCTCGCGCCGGCCTTCCGTTGGATCCCGAAACCCGAGAAAGGCTACACCGAAGTGTGGGTCTGCGGATGGGATCGCCCGCGACTCTTGGAGCGCATTGCCGGTGCTTTCCTCTCCGTGAAACTCAACATCCTGAGTGCGGATATTTACACCCGCACCGACAGTTTGGCGCTGGATATCTTTCGCGTAGCCAGCACCAATCTTTTACCAGTGAGCAGTCCACGGGATATGGAAACTGTAGAAAAGCACCTCGCTGAGTCTCTGACTGTCGAGGAATACGATTTTACGCCGCTCATCAGCAAAGATACCCGCCTGCTGACCTACCGACTTTCACAGGAATTCGATCTCCCGACCCGCATCACTGTGGACAACGACTCGCACCCGGCTTACACGCTGGTTGACATCCAGACACCCGACCGCCTCGGCTTGCTTTACGATCTCTTGCGGGCGATGGGAGAGCTTGATGCCTGCATTGAAATCTCCCGCATTACGACCGAGATGGATGTGGCCATGGATTCCTTCTACATTTACAATAAGGAAGGCGGGAAATTCTCTTCACCGCAAGCGGTCAAACAGTTGCAAAGAGTCCTTCACAAGGCTGCCGCAAAGCTTCCGGAATGACTCCTCGCTTCGGCAGCCTGTTTTGGAGACAGATTATTCGGTCATGGGCAAAGCACCCGCTTCTCCCATCCCTTAATATTCTCAGCATCGCGATCGGGGTCGCGGTTTTTTTATCCATCCAGATCGCCAATCGAGGCGCTTTAAAAAGCTTTCGAAATGCCGTCGGATTGGTCGCCGGCCGTGCCCATTTGGAAATTCGAGGGGATTTGCCAGAGGATCTTTTTCCGCTCGTCGCCGCGACGACCGGAGTCGCTTCAGCTACCCCATTATTGGAAGGGGTCGTGACTTTGCCGGACTCGCCCGGCGATTACCTTCGAGTACTTGGCGTCGATCCCTTCACCGGCGGAAATTTACGCGCCTTCGAACTTCATGCTCCAGACGGAGCGGCCATTGATCTTGAGAAATGGCTACGCGAACCAAACGGCATTGCGGTATCTCCCTCTCGCCTTGCCTCAGGTCCGCTTCGAGCTCTTGCCGCAGGAAAATCCGTAACGCTCACTCCCTCCTTCGAGCTCAAAACCGACGATGCGTTAGTCTCCGCCGACCCAAGAATGGCAGCGATGGATATCGGCTGGGCCCAAGAACTCCTCGATCGCCGCGGTCGACTGACCTCGATTCAGATCCAAGTGACCGATCCCCTTCGAATGGATCCCGTGATCGCCGCACTCCGCAAAATAGCGCCCCCAGATGCCTCTGTCGGCCCACCGACACGTCGAGGCTCGGATACCGAAGTGATGCTGGCTGCCTTCCAGCTCAACCTCACGGCGCTCAGCCTTGTATCCATGGTGGTCGGAGTTTTTTTGATCTACAACAGCCTCTCGGCCTCGGTTGTGCGCCGCCGACATGATATCGGCATCCTCCGAGCCAATGGCGCGACGCGGACTGAGGTGATGGGGCTGTTTCTCGGCGAGGGCGCTACGGAGGGTTTGTTGGGGACTCTCATTGGAATAGCCATCGCTGGCCCCCTAGCCTCCCTCCTCGCTGCTCCTGTGGGCACGACTATCTCCTCGCTCTACGCTCTAATCTCCATTGAGCGCCTCGCCATCGAACCAGATCAAATCGCTCTTGCCCTTGTAGCCGGCATCGGCTCTTCGTTACTTGCTGCGTGGCGACCAGCAAGGGAAGCCGCTGCCTGCGATCCGGCGCTGGTTTTACGAAATGGATCCCTGATGGATTCCTTCGCCATCGAATCAAAACGCTGGGGTATTTTCGGAATCTTCGCCCTTGGATTGGCCATCGTTATTTCCTATTGGACCCTAACTGGCGGAGGACGCTTGCTAGGATTTGGTGCGGTAGGATTGCTCATCGCCGGCTTCTCGCTTCTTGTTCCTCTAACAGTAAATGCATTTTGCTCCGCTGTTCAGGGTCCGGGCTGGCTTGTGCGTTTGGCCAGTCAACATTTAGCACGATCTCTACATCGGAATGCCGTCACCATTGCCGCGCTCGCCGTGGCTGCGGCTATGACAGTGAGTGTCTCAGTGATGATCCACTCGTTTCGGGCGAGTGTTATCACGTGGCTTGGTCAAACACTGGTAGCGGATCTTTTCATCGCCCCGGCAGCAAATGAAATTGCAGGCCTGACCAGCTTCATTCCCTCCAACGCTGTCGAATGGGTTCGCAACGATCCACGGGTGAAGGAACTCGCCACTTTTCGAGAAATAGCGGTTCCTTGGGGTGAAAAAACCGCCAACCTAGCTGTGATTGATGGTAACGCTCGCGGTGCATTCGATTTTGTCCGTGGCCTCGATGGTGCTCGGGATCAATTCCACAAAACGGGCATGGTTGCTGTTTCCGAGAGTTTTTCCACCAGACATGGGACGGAACCCGGTGACACGCTTGAACTCTCCTCACCTAAGGGCGCAGCTAAATTTACTGTCGTCGGGGTCATCAAAGACTTCACCCGCGATAGTGGGCTTGTGATGATCGAAAGATCAAATTTTGCAGAATACTGGGATGACGAACGCCTCCACTCGCTCTCCATCACTCTCAAAGTCCCGTCTGCGACCGCCGCACTCGGTGCGGACTTCCGCAGGACCTTCAGCCATGATGGTGAGTTTTCCATTTATACGAACGCAGACCTTCGCCAAAGAGTCCTGGAGATTTTTGACCAAACTTTTGCCGTAACGTCGGTTCTTCGGACGATTGCAGTCGTGGTTGCGATTGCGGGCGTTTTCCTTTCTCTCACCACGCTTGTCCTTGAGCGGGAGCGGGAAATCGGCGTTCTTCGATCCCAAGGCGCCTCTCAAGGTCAAATCCAATGCCTGATTTTATACGAGGCCGCCATGGTAGGCCTGCTGGCTTCCGTTATCGGAGTCGTCTGCGGGGCAAGCATGGCCATGATTCTCACTTGGGTGATCAACAAAGCCTTCTTTGGATGGACGATTGAACTCCGCTACCCACTCGACGTGCTTTTAACAACGCCGTTTTGGATGATTCCAGCAGCGCTCTTTGCAGCTTGGATTCCTTCCCGCCGAGCATCACGAATCCCTCCCGCGCGGGCCATCCGTTGCGATTAACCAGCAGCGGGCGCGGCTAACTCAAGAAGTCCATAAATGGCCTCGCGAAATCGCGAGATGGTGAAGGGTTTTGAAAGAAATGCCGTTCGCTTGAGATTCGCGGCCTTCAACACCGCATCACTATCTGGAGTCCCTGAGATAAAGAGCACAGGGGTTTCGATGCCCCGCTTTCGAACCTGTTCGATAAAGGAAATCCCACTCGATGTCGGGAAGCGATAGTCACAAATGATGAGTCCCAGCGAAGGATCGGCGGCGGCATCGAACGCGCTACTGGTGTCGAGATGGTGGAGTTGACGGTGACACTCCATGCTCTCACAAAGATCGCGCAGAGTCTCGATGACAAGAGGATCATCATCGATAAGTAAAATGGGTGGAAGGGGGATGATGGGTTTCATGATCATTTTCAATGCGCGAAGTGAACGCGCTTTTCATCGGATGAGATTGGTAAGCAACATTCGTTCGAGTTCAGTTGATCTTCCAGAATTCGGATGATTTTTTCTGCCGCGTGGCCGTCGCCGTAGATATTGGATCCCTTTGTCATCGCTAGGTATTCGTCTTCATTTGTGAGTAGTTTTTCGGTTTCGCGCAGGATGTCCTGCACATCGGTTCCGACCAAACGCAGGGTTCCTGCCTCCACGCCTTCCGGACGCTCCGTTTCACGCCGCAGCACTAAAACTGGTTTCCCAAGAGCTGTTGCCTCTTCCTGAACTCCGCCTGAGTCGGAGAGGACGATGTGCGATTTTTGCAGCACGTCGAGAAACTCATCGTAGTTCAATGGCTCGCAGAGAAAAACACCCCGCTGATGAGCCAAAATTGGAATAATAGATTCGCGGACCAGAGGATTAGGGTGCATGGGAAAGAGGATATTCACCTCGGGATGGCTCTCTGCGATATACTTAATGGCCAGAGCCACTGAGCGCATGGGCAGACCGAGGTTTTCCCTGCGGTGGCAGGTGACTAGGATGAGCTTGCGCGAGCCATCCATCATTCCCCCTGGAAGGTTTTGCGGCTTGAGTCGATCGACCATCCAATGCAGCGCATCGACCACCGTATTCCCCGAGACGTAAATCGAGTTTTCGGGAATGTTTTCCTTGCGAAGAAGCTCCGCCGTATACTCAGTGGGAGCAAAGTGCCAACTTGCGAGGCGACTGAGCATCGTTCTATTGAGCTCCTCGGGAAAAGGAGAATATCGGTTATGCGAACGGAGTCCCGCCTCAACGTGACCTAGCGGAATTTTGTTGTAGAAGGCACAAAGACCCCCGATGAAAGCCGATGTCGTATCTCCCTGGACCAATACAGCGCTGATCTGGCGCGTGCTAAAAAGTCTCCCCAATTCGGTGGATAAAATCGCACTCAGATCCCAAAGCTTCTGCCTTGGACGCATCACCTCCAGATCGAGATCCGCAGTGATGCCGAAGTTTGAGAATATCTGGCCGACCATATCACCATGTTGCGAGGTCGAAATGATGAGCGGTTGTAATTTCTTGGAGGCTTGAAGTTGCTGGATAACAGGAGCCAGTTTGATGGCCTCTGGACGCGTTCCGACGATGACGGCAACAGTATCTTTGAGATGGTTTCTATTATTTTGAATTTTCATGGGTATTGGATTTCGAAGCTCACGGGCATTCCCGCACAGCGTTCCATGACCTCGATGAGGTCATTTTCAGATGGCAGGTTCGCGAGGCGGAAAGTGATGCCGGTGTCTCGGATTTGGTGGATGGCGATCCCGCTGCGTGCAGCAAAGCCAGGGGCGAGTAATTCCTCCGCCTCTAGGCCTATCGGGGCATCCCCAGCTTGAGCGACCTCGAGTCCCGAAGTTTGTCGCATGGCTTGAAATAGCTGTTTTTTGTTTACGAGACCCAACTGGACCAAGAGCCGATCCGCCGGCCCCTCGATGAGGCGCTGCATTTTTTTCACCCGAGCAGCGTGGTCAGATAAAAGAACCTTCGATTCTACGAGATTCTCTATCAGGAAATCCTGCGAGAATTGTAGGACCATGAAATCATGCCACATTTTCATGAAGGCCGATGGCGTATCGACTCGAAAGGGGATCGCTGAACCGAGCAGGTTCTGGATGCGGGTTGCTGTGTCTGGGTGGATTGGGTTCATCACACCGATACTCCCGTCATTTAGGGGCAGGAGGCCGTGAACCTCGCAAAACAAGGGCCCAAGTGTCCTCATGATCGATATACTGAGGGTCAATTTTGAAAAATCTGCCCCCTCAAAACCAAGTGACTCCGAGTAAAGACTCCGGACGTCTGCGGCTGGAATGAATCCGAGATGAGTCATGGCATCCGAGAGAGTCCGCCGACGGGTCATCTGAAACTCGCGAACATTGCGTTGATTAGCATCGTTTAAAGATCGGAATACTCCATCAAGAGGACTGATCGGTTGCCCAACCAAAACTCGGCGCGGGTAGATAGTATTCCGCAGCGATGTGAAATTCGACGGCGGTATGAGTCGCGCCTCCACGGGGGCACCAAAGATCACTGCGATTTCACCGAGGTCTTCCGACTTAGGTGGTTCGACAAATCCGAATATCGACGATCCGTCCTCACTCTCCGCACAGGGCATACCGCCGAATCGAACGGCATCCGACTCTTGCCAGCGGTTCAATTCCTCCAACGGAACATCCTCCGGGGTGACAACAATGCTCTTGAGTCCCGAAAAACGCTCCCACACCGAGGTGAACTGTTCCTCGTCCATGAGCTGCATTTGCAACAGGGCGCGTGGGGCCGAACTCCCTTTGTTTTTTTCTAGGATTTTATCCAAGTCCTCTCTGCTGACGAGACCTTCACCGACAAGCAACTCTTCGATCGAGCTTGCGAATTCGTGCAACTCAGCGACTCCTGGAAAAACATGCGTTGTCTTCGTCCATGCCAGCGGCTTTTTAAAAAGCCGATGCTGCATATAAATCCAACCCGCACGAATGGTAGCGCTCATATTAATGAAATTGACGACTGGGTAGCGTGGAATTGCGAAAAGCCCTTGGCGAAGACCATAGGCATCGGAGACGCAGGACACCTTCTGCGTGACGCGGTAACAAAGCAGCGCCGTGTCCACCAAAACAATACGCCAAAGAAGACTATTCTCCTGAAACAAGGGCCGCAGAAAAATGGTATTCCGAAGACTCGAATGCTGGATCAGGAACTCGGCAATAACGTAAGTCATCACAAAATAACCACTCGCATTGATGCAATGCACGAGTGGGGCGCGGCGGTCCCTCAGCAACGTGTATCGCACGGCCGTCGACCCCCACCATCCCCCATGCTCCCAACCCTGAAACGCCGTTCCCACGATCCAACGGGCTTTTTGTTTCACGGCCTGAAAGAACGCGAGTGGAAAATTTTCGCGAACGGCCACGCGTTCGGTGACCTTGTGGCTAGAAATCGTGCGACCCGCCTCATCGCGGCGGAAAACCTCGCGCTCGACCGGATAATCAATGAATCCGGTGCGAAATCCCGAACGACACAACTCCATACCCACCATGTAATCCTCGGCCAAACTGCCGATCTGAAAGGGACCGACCCCGTATTTTTTTACTAAGAAATCGATCGCGGCACGCGAGAACGCTGTACCAACTCCAGCGGATGGCACCATGCCACCCATCGCTTCACGAGCGAACATATCCTTCATGTGCCATTCCGAAAATTCGTCGATATAGGAATTCCCGACCCAGTAGCGCCAAGGGGTCAACTCGAGCGGAAAAACCGGCACCTGCCCCATATCAAACGTCCGAGGCACATGATAATTGTAGACCTTGAGAATAAGGGGATGCAGAACATCTTCAGCGTCGTGGAGCGCGATGATCGCATACTCGCGCTTGCCTGGAATCTCGCGACTGAGCATGGTCTGGTAAATCGCATTCAGGCAATCTGCCTTCGATGTCGGCCCTGGGTTTGGCGTCAGGGCTTTGTGAATCCGCGGAGAGCTCCGAACGAGCTCATCCACACATCGGTTTGTTTCCGCATCATTCGGATAAACGCCGATAAAGATTTCGTATCGATCGTAGATGAGAACCTTTTTGGCATATTCCGCCATTCGATTGATGATGCCGCCTTCCATCCATGCCGGGATGTAGATCGCAATCAATTGCTCGGGCTCATTTTTCAGCTGAGTGAGAGTGACCGGAACGCTTTCCTTTTTACTCCTCAGGTAGCGCAGGAATTGCAGATCAAAAAAAACATCATCGATCCCAAAAACTAGGAATCCAACGGCCGAGGTGTATGCCAGAATGAGAAAAACGGAATAAAGAGTGTCCATGAGATTTACCAGCGAAGTGAGAGTGCGGCGGTGATGCGGAAATCCGAGTAGGTAGCTCCAGTGTCACCGCGTGAGTTAGCGAAGTTCCGGCCCAGATAAGATCCGAGGAGATAGTCGACGCTCGTCGTGAAGACAGCGGCCCCGACAGGAGAAGTGATCAAGCGGACGCCTGGCCCAGCTTCAAAGTAGTTGTCGTAGTAATTCCCCCTCGTATCCATCGTGAGGTTTTGAAGTCCGTAGGCGTCCAAGGCCGCCGCTTTGCCGCATTGAAGAAAGCGGATACCCTGGCGCGATTGCAGGTAGGCAATCCCGTCCGGGAGACGAGTGTAGTAAGCCGCGTCCCCGCCGGCTTCGACAAACCAATCAAACCTTCCACGGACGGGCAACCATCCCCTTGGCGACCAAGAATTGAAAACCTTACCTTCATTCAGAGATCCCATTCCACCCGGGGACTCGGCCTCCAGATCGCTCGCCGCCCATTCCTTGCCCGGCCCCCAAGCCCAGTAGCCATTAACTCCGGCGATGAGTTCCGAAAACCATTTGGCATGGCGCTGGGTAGTCCCGCGAAGATCTTTTTGGGCACCGCCTAGCACGTAAAGGACAAACGATTGGGCTGCGAAGGGGCGAACCCGAACGCCCGCATGAAAACCGGCCAGATTTTCGTTGTAGATGGTGGAAATGCCCTGCGCCGCCGAGGAACTCGAATCTAGGCTAAAATCACCCTGGATGAACGGCTCGATCCAACGCGCTCCGGGCACAAATGTTCCCTCTCGGATTCGGCCGGCAGCAACGCCGATTTTGTATCGAGAAAGATAGGTTCCATAGAGATCGAGTTCACCCCAAGACCAGCAATCCGTATTGTAGGCAGGAGCGAGCACGCTCATCTCCTGTGCGGCCGTTCGGCTTGCGGCTGAGTCACCGCCAGAATTCCGGATGTCCCTCCAGATTTTGACAGCCTCCGTTGTGCGACCGTCGCGGGATAACAAACCGGCGAGAGCAAGTCGGACCTGACCATCGGGATCGTCTTCAGCAGGGATTCCTTGAAGAACATTCACGGCCTCGTCATTTCGAGCGAGTCGGGCGAAAGCGTAGGACTTCTCTAGGAGCATTGCGGTGTTGGCTTCACCCAATATTTGCAACTCATCGATCTGAAGTACTGCCTCGTCATCCCTTTTAGCTTGGATGAGTTCAAAGACTTTTTGCTGGCGATCGAGACGTTCCTTCCGGACCCGATATTCCGCCTGCTGGCGTAGCACTTCTGGGGTTGACGGGTGGGCGCGTGCTTTTTTTTCCTCCTCCTCGAAGCGGTCCAGAGCAGAAAGACTGGTCGCCGCCATGGACGCCATGTCGGCATTCCACGAGCGACTCAACTCCTGCAAGCAAGCCCGCGCCTCATTGGAGCGATGGTCAAAAACCAATTCTCCCGCCAGCCGGAATTTTAAATTTTCATTCCCAGGATCCCCAAGCAGGGCGTTTTGCAGGCATTCGATAGATTCCGCGTGCTGACCATTATTGGAGAGTCGAACAGCCTCAGCGGCGGGGTCGGTAGGGGCTCCGTCCTGAGCAACAACGATACTCGTGGTGACCGCAGCAAGAATACAAATAATGTAGTTGGTTTTCATTTTTAAAAAATCAGTGCGCTAACGAATTTTGATCGAAACTGAGGGGATCGAGCACAGGCAGGCGGGACTCCAAACAGGCGTCCACAAGATCGCGGATATGCTGGAAGGGGAGCCATGCGGGAATGACGACCCCCGCAACGCCACCTCGTAATTTTGCAATGTGGCTGATATTTTTTCGCACTTCGTCGAGAGCGATACCGTCCATTCCCCCAAGGATATTTTCCGGCAAGAGAACTCCCCCATTTGCTAAGAGGAGCGGCGCATGACTTCGAAAGGGCACCGGATCGCTCCCAGGCACATCTTGGTAATACTTGCTCCCGACAAACAGTGTAAGCGCATCGCCGGTATCGATGGGGATCGTCGGATGGCTTTCAGATCCTAGAGGAATGACGCCATCGGTGGTGAATATCTCGCGATCCAGCGCAGGATCTGCCGAGGCATCCAGAAAAATCCGCGCCCCACGGGCCTGGGCATAACGAAGCGAATCCATATAGGTTTCTCTCGGCATGAGATCCGTCGCGTCCGCCGGAACATCTCGCGACTGAGTGAGGACAATGAAAGGGAATTGCTTGTAGGCCATGTAGTCCGACAAGCGACGTAGCATCGAGGGATCCGAGGCCGGTTGGTAATCATCCAGCATGAAAATCAACCCCGAGGTAGCGACATTTTTCATTCCATAGAAATCCAGAAGGATATCGGAGAAAATCATAGCTAAGGACGCCTCTCCTAGAAGGGAGGCAAAGGCGAATCTGTTGCACGCTTTCCACGCGAGCGGCAAAGTGGCGCGACCAGAAACGACCTCAGCGAGAATGGTCGAATCCTTTAGTGATGTTGGAAAAAAAGGATCCAATCGCACGGGCCATGTGGCATCCCGATAATGCACGATTGCCTTCTCGATTGGTTGGGTTTTTGGAGCTTCCAATCCAGGGCCATTCACGGCGCGCCCGACGCACATGAGGGGCTTTTTCGTACGCTGCAAAACCCGCACGCATTCGGGATCAAGCGCAGGCGACCCAGCAACCCCCACCAGCACGATGAAATCGGCCGCCTCGATATCCGATACCTGGACCCGTGACGCCTCGATTTTTTTCGCCTCCGCATCGAATCGGGTCAGGCCAATGAGGATCGGCTCGATCTCATTCGTGAGCGAAAACGGTTTTGCGATGGCATCATAAACGAGCAGAGTTTTGCCCCCATCTTCGGTCCCGAAGGCCAAGGCGAGCGGCAAGCTGATCGCCGCAATGATAACGAGCGCACTTATTCTCACAGGTCCCTCCCCTTGTTTTTGATATCGCGCCGGCGGACGGCCAAGCGCTGCACAAGGAACAAGACGGCCAAAGTGAAAATAGCTCCAACGATAAGCCATTTGTCTAGGACAGAGGCCAGAACAAGAGCCTCTTTTGTTTCGATTTTTTGGGTTTCGGCTTCCTCCTTCGAGACTCCCGGAGCGAATCCGTGAGTCAACTGCTCGGAGAGCGATACCTCTTGAATGTATCTCACGTCATAGGTGACGATCCGCTTCTGATCGTCGACCGCAGCCACAGTACCCGTCAACCGCTCTCCCACCTCCGTATCTGTGAGCATCGCGACCACACTATCTCCGCCGTAACCCGAAACACCGCCGACGGCAGCAAAAATCTCCCCTTGAGTCCAAGGGGATGGAACCAACTGGGCAAAAGCTATCGAGGGATCGAAGGCATCCACCGAAACCGTTTCCCCGCGGAGGGATAATCTGTCATTTTTACCATCCGCCGCCTGTATGACGAGGGCTGTTTTTGCTGGCAGAGCCTCACTCCATTGAAAAGCAGACCCTAAAACCAATCCCGAGCGCTTGACCACCCGTGACGGAGCGGCAGGTACCCCTGGCGCATAGGTCGCCAACTGTGGCCAGAGGATGGGCATGGTGGCGAGTTGCTTGCCAAGAGTGAGCCCAATGGTCTTGATAAGTTCGTCCCGCTCCTTGCTCGGAAGTTCGGGAACAATAAGCGCCGCACGGCGAAGGAAAGCATCCCGCTGGCAAAGGAAACCGATTCGACTCAGATCATTGATCTCCAGCGGTGCACTATTGATATCCACAGTGGAAGAGGCCGCAATGTTCAGCCAGGCGCGCTCCTCCACAATGTGAGAGCAATCCGCACGGCCAATATCCAGATACCCGGAAACACTTAACCTCGAAAGATCCCGTCCCGTGATTCCCGCTGGTATCGCTATGCGACGATGGGTTTGGTTCGAGTTCTCGGGCGTCAAAGCGACGCTGCCGATGAGCACATCATTGAGCTTCACGTCAAACGCGGATGTTTTTTCTAGATTCCCAGCGTGAGAAAAGTCTAGGTCCACATAGCTGCGTGAAGTCGTTTGAAAACCGGGAGGGAAATCAAGCGACCGCTCGCCCGATTGACGAAATAATCCGCGCAGCAACATATTGCCGCCAGGCAAGGAACCTAGCTTCACAGCCCCCGTTTTAGGCTGCGCCATTTTTTCCTCTATTGGCGAGACAACGGGAGCCTCTGTGATGATCAGGGGATTTGACGTGGTGTTTCTTAATGCCGTCGAACTCCCCACCGTGAGCGCGGCTTTTTCGAGCCCCTCTACATCGCCACCACTCAATACCATCCATCTATGCTGGATAGATTTAGGGTCGCCAGTAATGATCTCGGAAAGAAGTCCCTCTCCATTTTTGAGACCTGCAATGGAGCTTTTCAGTTCGGGAGGCAAATCCACACCAGCGAGGGTTTCCTTTGTCGCGATGAGGATGCCATTACGCAATCGGGACTCGGCATCGAAGGCACTCAAATCGGCTGTCGCGATCGATTCCGGTTGGAGGTATCCGGTTTGTCCCATTCGAGCCGTACAAATCAGAAAAGCCTGCAACTCCGATTCCCCCGCATCCCAGGGCATAAGCACGGAAACAACAGGCTCATGTTTTTTATCTATCTCGGATACGCAGTGATCCCTTAAAGAAAGGAGTTGCGGCTCCGTGATCGCATGAGGGAAGCGCTGGATCTCGGGAAACAGAGGAACACTCGAGTAGGAAAACCTCAAAGCACTACTTGGCTCCACCTCCAACCAAGCGGCGGGATTATCCACGTCCCGGCACATCACCTCCGTCGTTTGCAAGAGACATCCGAGACTGATTCGATTCCACCCCGGCAGAAGCATTCCCATACTGATGGGAATAGTGAGTGTATTATGATCCTGAGTTTCCCCTTCTTGAGATCCGAGACGCACGCTCGTGAGTTCGCGATCATTGAGTTTCACACTCAGCGTCGAGACATCCGGTAGGAGAAGCGGCGAGGAGCGGTAACTCAGGACAAGCTCGGTGCCGGGCTCGAAGCGAACGTGCTCCGGGAGCCGAATCAAGTAGTCACGTTTTGCCAAAGCCCCATCAAGGCGGTCGTGGCTCGAAAGAAAGAGCGGAACCTCCGCGCGCTGCACTTGCGCTTTGGATTGCGGGACGTTCACAGCCCCTCCAGCCTCACCCTCTGCCTTCAATGGCGTGCTTATTGAACCTGCCGATAAAGCCGCCAGCGATATTGTGAGAAGGAACCTACGAAGGTGGAAATTTGTTTTCACGGAGCGCACACTAATGATCCCATGCCCATCGCGGTATGGGGTCTTGTCCGACCGTTTTTATGGACCAAGGAATCCGTCAACCTGCGCTATAGGAAAAAACTCAATTTGACGCTTGTGGAGCGCTTTTTCGCCAGATAGAAAATGCGTTCAACGATTCCTCCACCTCATGGGTAAAATCCTTATCATTCTTTCCATAGTCGTCTCTCTTGCCTCGGCGGGAGTTGGCTACCTAAACAGGACAACCCTTCTTCAAACGAAAGAGACGCTTGCTTCCACTCAAGCCGACTTGGAAAAAACCAAGTCCGAACTCGAAGAAACAAAGAAAAAGTTGACAGACTCGGAAGCGAAAAACACCGAACTGACCGCCCAGAAGGAGCAGCTTGAATCCCAAGTCGCAAAACTTAAAACTGAACTTGCCACCACCCAGACAAATCTCACCGAAGCCAACACCAAGCTGACTGAAAAAACAGCGGAGATCGCTACCTTGACCACCGATCTCAAAACCAAAGGGGACGAAATCGAAGCCCTGAAAGTGGCTGTTGCCGCTGCAACCGCCGCCTCCACCGCCGCTCCGGTCGATGACGAAAAACAAACCCGGATTACGGAACTTGAAGGGCTCAATAAGACGCTGAGTGAGGAATTAGAATCCAAAAAAGCCGCACTCGCCGATTACAAGCAGAAGGAAAATGAAGCCAAGCTGAAATACACACGTAAAAATCTCATGGGAAGAATCCTCGCCGTGAATCAGGCTTGGAATTTCGTAGTTCTCAGCATCGGGGATAAAAATGGCGTCCTCAGCAACACGGAATTGATTGTCAAACGCGGCTCCACCGAAATCGGACGTGTCCGAATCACCTCTGTGGAACCCTCGACTTCCATTGCAGATATTATTCCGACTAGCATCACACGCGGTCTTAGCATCCAACCTGGCGATGAAGTTATCTTTAAAAACCCTGAGGAATAGCCTCCTTGTTTTCCTAGCAGCAGGAGTCCTGATCGGTTGCTCCACCGAGGAAGAGTCCTCGCAGCATGCCGGAAGTTCACTCCCTTGGAATCGACCCCAATCCTGGGAGGGCGGCGGTGCACTCGGCTCTGCCATGCAAGGCAGTCGCTAGGCCCATCCCCACCGAAGATCCATTTTTCCGTTAGAGCTATATAGGTTGACTCGCACAACTTCATCGCTGCTCAGTTCGTTCATTGCGCCTGATCGATTTGCAATTTGAGTTTTACTCCAAAATCATCACCGGCGTCCCGATTTTGGCTTTCGCAAAAATCACGCGCGCTACCTTCTCCGGCAAGCGAATACAACCATGCGAGGCAGGATACCCCGGCAGAATCCCTGCATGCATTCCAACGGTTGTATAATCCTGCAAATGGCTCCCAAGTCGCATAAACCACTTCATCGGCGCTCCCACGAAAGCGGCACCGCTAGGAGGGATATCTGTACGCCTATTCACTCCAGAACGAACGATATGGCCCTCCATACTCACAAAATTTCCATAAACAGTGGAACGATGATTAACATCTTTTTGCACAATAACAAAAGACCCTTTGGGCGTCCAACCCGCACGCCGTCCAGTGGAAACCGGCGCATCGATCGCGGTTTCGTCACCAACTTTCAACTGGGCGCGCTGACTCGAAAGCGTAATAACAACGGAAAGATTTTCCGGCGTTGCCTGCTCTAGAATCTGATCATAAACAATCGCGGAATCTGATTTCTTTTGGGATTTCGGGGCATCGGAGGATTTTCCCTTCGACACCAAGTCCGACTCCTGCGTGAAAGCGACGCCAGCGAAGACACACACAGCGCTGAGAAACGTGATGATCTTCAAGGGCTGCATCCAATTAGTAAACATGGGTCCTCAAAATGCGGAATTCAAATAGCTAATGCAATCGGAATAAGCTGAAGAACGGGCCCATCGACAAAACCTCGTGATGCTCTTCGACGGATCCAGTTCCCATGTTGCAATGGCCCATCGCATCCCCGAAAATATCCAACTACACTGCCTTCCGCCTTATTCTCCAGAACTCAATCCTGTAGAAAACCTCTGGGATGAAAGCCGTTGCCTTTGCCGACAATCAGCACATTACCCCATTCGTGCCAGCACACTCGAGCTCGGGAGATCATTCGGCAGCATATCAAACCGCGCAGGGTCTTTGACATGGATCAATAGCGAGAGTGCATGCAGGAGGCAAAAGCGTTTAAAATAGAGGGGGTCAACTTAACCCGACTTACTTATGCCGATCAACGAATTCCACTCTCCCGATACGAACAAAATTCGCCCGCACCCTGTTCTATGCCGATAAGATCCCGAAGTGTCCGAATGATCTCTCTGCAAGAATGGAGCGGATGGTATCCAATCTCGCATTCAACGAAAATGACAATGGCCTTAATGGCCCTGCCGTTTTACCCGCCAATTCTCAGCTTGGGGTGGTACTAAAGTCACCTTCTCGTTCTAAGATCTCTTAAAAACGACAGGCTCAACAAAAAAACCCTTCCGGTTTCGACCGGAAGGGTTTTTTATCTTCCCGAATTCTCATGGCTGGAAAGACACTTCTCATTCTTGGCGACCAACTTTCTCATTGGAACTCCGTCCTGCGCGCCGGTGAAAAGGATCTGGATGTGGTGCTGATAGTCGAATCCCCTGACTCCGTATCGAGGGATCACAAAATCAAGAGGGCATTTCAGATTTCCGCCATGCGCCACTTTGCCGAGGAGTTGCGAGAGAAAGGGTGGACAATCGACTATCATGCCCTCGGTGACAGCGCCGATTTGACTTCGGCGGCTCACGGCCATTTTACGCGTTTTCAGACCTCCTCACTGGCCGTGATGGAGGCAAACAATTTCAGCCAGCAAATCCTAGTCGAACGGATCGCCCGCGAAAATACGGTCCCGCTCGAAGTGTCGCCCACATGCCAGTTCGTGGTGCCCCGAGCGGAATTTCTCCGTGCCGCCCAAGGCAAAAAGCGACTGCTCATGGAACAGCATTATCGTGCGACACGTCAAAAGCTGGGAGTTCTTCTCGACCACGACGGAGAGCCAGAGGGAGGAGCCTGGAATTTCGATACAGAAAACCGCAAGACCATCTCCAATTGGAAGAAAGATGGAGCCCCTCGCCCCAGCCTCTCCGCAACGAAGAATCGTGTACGGAACGAAATCACGCAAAAAGCCATCTCCGATGTTGAGGATTTTTTCCCCAATGGCATCGGCCGGGCGGTGGACTGCTGGTTGCCGGTGACGCGCACCGAAGCCCTCGAGAGTCTCGCCTCCTTCATCGAAGAACGGCTCCCTCACTTTGGAGACTATCAAGACTTGATGCTCCAAGATTCCCCGACCATGTTCCACAGCCTCATATCTGGTCCTTTAAATTTAGGGCTTTTGAGCCCGATGGAATGCGTCGAGGCCGCCGAAAAAGCCTATCGTGATGGAGGCGCGCCGTTGGCAGCCGTCGAGGGCTTTATTCGGCAGATCATCGGTTGGAGGGAGTTTGTGAACGGCGTCTATTGGCTCAAGATGCCAGATTACCTCTCCAGCAACGTACTCAACGCCACTCGACCCCTACCCGATTTTTTCTATACGGGAAAGACGGACATGCAGTGTCTGAGCCTCACCATCTCGGAAGCCATCGACACGTCCTACAATCACCACATCCAGAGGCTGATGATACTCGGGAACTT